>CAZJBZ010000005.1:0-29691 GCA_964543975.1 uncultured Spirochaetales bacterium | reverse complement strand
AAGTGTACAACTACATTGTCCGCAAACACGGGAATAACGAGAGAGTAATTCTCTCCACCCTCCTTGGCGATTTCCAGGGGGGACAATACGGCTGGTATCAATTCGCGGTCTTAAACATTGCCGCGAAGCTGTATATGAAGGACATGATAGAGATATTGGTAGGAACCGATACCCAGGATACAAGCGGTGTGTTTAACATACTAAAGAAAAACCGGGATCTGGACAATGTGATTATTCGACCGGCTGTAATCGTTTCCAACAAGGAACTCTCAAGTTTGAAACAGTTTTTCCATGACTATTTCTACGCCCCTCCTTCCAAAGAAAAGGCCAAGGACGTTGCCATAGAGTTTAATGAGTTACTGAGAAGAGAATCGGATAAACTCCGGGAAATGCTCCAGCAGAAAGAGCAGTTTCCGTTTCTAGAAAAACTAGAGGATGTGTATAACAAAGAGCGGGAGCTTATCAAGCAGGAACCGGGCTATTTCCTGAAAAACCTTGAAGATTTTAAGGAAGATTTACTCTACCGAAAACATGAAATTATAGATCCTGTCAAAGGTTTTATGGAAGGCGAGCAGAAGAAAATATGGTCGGATATCCAATCGTACCTGCAGCGGCATAAACCCAATTTAGATGAGCTTTCGATGAACGATACCATTGCCGGCCTTAAAGCTCATCTTAACTCGGAAGAGCCGTACAAGAACCATAGGGTAAAAAAGGCAAAAGATCTGCTCGAAAGCGTCCAGAAAAAAGAAATTGAAATGCTTGCCGATGTCAGAAGCGTAGCAAAGAGAACAGTTACATCCTATATTTCAGATCTACAGAACATTGGCGAGTTTTCCAAACTCACGGAGGAACAGCAGGCCCAGATAAAACAGCCGTTCCAAAGGCTTATACAAAATGACATAGAGCAGACCGACATTTTTTCCGTCATTCGGGACAGGGCGGAGAATATGGGCAAAAGCCTTTTCGAAGATGCGCGCAAAAAAATACACACACTTGCGAATCCCAAAGAGGAAGTGCTCTACGCATCGTATACCGAAAAACAAGTGCCGTTTTCCAAGAGAGAGCTCGTAACGGAACAGGACGTAGATGATTACGGCGACGCGCTTAAAAAGCATTACAAAAAGCTCATTCAAGAGAAAAAGAGGATAGGGCTGTAGGATGGAACTGAACGCGGTTAAGAAATTCGGGAAGAGCATACGGAAAAAACTTAAGGAACAGATCGACCAGAGGCTTTCCTATGTCCTCGGTTCGGAGGATGAATATTCCATAGGGCATGCCCGGGAAATTGAGACTCTGCACGCTGAATTACAAAAAAAAGGAAAGGAACAGTTTCTCGAAGAAGTCGCGTATACCTGGTTTAACAGAATCGCGGCCCTCCAATTTATGGACTGCAAAGGATACAATTCCAAAAAGGTGGTATCTCCCGCACCGGGAGAAACACAGCCTCACATTCTCTCCTGCCTAAAGCGGGGAGAGGTGCCTAAGGAAGTTGCATCCGTAAAGGACAGAATAAACGCATATCTCGACGGGAAAATTACAAGCAGTCAGCCGGACAGAGAGGCGTACCGTACCGCGCTACTTGCCGTGTGTAATTCTTTAGGTGAACTGTTTCCGTTTCTCTTTAAAAAGGTAGACGACTGGTATTCTCTTCTGCTGCCTACAGATCTGCTTTCGCCGCAATCCATACTAGCGGATTTTCAGCGGGAGATAACGGAGACGAACTGCAAGGATGTGGAGATTATCGGCTGGCTGTACCAGTTTTATATCGCAGAGAAAAAGGACCAGATTTTCGCCGCTATGCGTAAAAACAAAAAAATTGGCCCGGATGAAATACCTGCCGCTACCCAGCTTTTTACACCTCACTGGATCGTTCGCTACATGGTGGAAAACTCTCTTGGCCGATTGTGGCTCAATAATTTTCCGGAAAGCAAGCTCAGAGAACGGATGGACTACATTGTAGAGACGGATACGGAAGAAGATTATATAAAAATCCGGAACCCGGAAGAGATTAAACTGCTCGATCCGGCCTGCGGAAGCGGGCATATCCTCGTGTATGCGTTCGACCTTTTGTACCTGATGTATGAGGAAGAGGGCTATACTCCTTCGGACATCCCGGCCCTTATTCTTGCAAACAATCTGTACGGAATAGACATCGATGAGCGGGCCGCCGAACTTGCCGCGTTTTCGCTTGTCATGAAGGCGCGTGAAAAAGACAGGTTCCTGTTTAAGAAAAACATTCGGCCCAATGTGATTGCCTGCAAAGCGGTGGATGCAGACTTAAAGGAAGCGGGCATCCGGATGAGTCCGGACCTCCAAGGCGCGTACTCGTATTTGAAGGACGCAAAAGTAATCGGGTCGCTCCTGCCGGTCGATACCGGAGATCCGTCCGCACTCCAGGAAGAGATTTCCGATATCAGAAACGAGCTCGACGCCACATCCAACCAGGGTCTTTTCCAAGCCGAAGCGGCGGACCAGGTAAAGGCAGGCCTTACCCAGATTGAATACCTGCTGCCCAGATATCACTGCGTCGTAACCAACCCGCCGTATATGGGCGGCAAAGGCATGGACCAGAAGCTGAAGGATTTCGTGAAGAAGCATTATCCGATTTCTAAATCGGACCTGTTCGCTGTATTTATGGAGAAATGCTTAGAGCTTTTGGTAAAAAACGGCTACATGGGAATGATTAACCAACAGAGCTGGATGTTTTTGTCGAGTTATGAAGCACTAAGAGAAAAAATCATTGAAGAAACCGAAATAATTACCATGGCACATTTAGGTGCCAGAGCTTTTGATACAATTGGTGGCGAAGTCGTTTCGACTACGATGTTTGTAATAGAAAACACATGCCGCAAAGAATACAAAGGGTGCTATTTCCGTCTGGTAGAAGAAAGTGGAGAATCTAAGAAGGCTGTTTTGCTTAAAGAAAGCATAAAGGAAGCAAGACTCCAAATGTCTGGAGATAATCGGTGAGTACAATAAAACAATTGGGAAATAGAGGAGGTGATTTGTAGGGAGAAAGCTTTAAAACGGTATATTGCTTCGGGTTTGAAAAAAGGCACTTTAATGAAAGAGTAATATATATTAAATTGAAGGAAACGAAGGTCGACTTTATTAGGGCTATGGTTAATGCGGATAAATGAGGAAAATGATGGATAATGGGAGCATTGAACTGAAAAAAATATTAGATTCGTTCATCAATATGAGTTTGGAAGGGTATGAAATATTATATAATTCGCTACCTGTAGAAGATAGTTATTCAGATAATTACATCATCGGTAGTGAAGAAAGTATTTCCATCACTTTTAGTGAAAACTCCGGAACCACGAAATTCGAATATCACAAGTTATACGGCCCAGGCCGGTATTCCCCCATTGATTTTACCAACAGTAAATTTTTTTTTACCGAATCAAGGTATACAGTAGCTGAAAGCATATGCAAATAAAACGTTTACAACTGCTTAATTGGAAAAACTTCACAAAGGTTGACGTAGAATTGGCCAAACGATGTTTTATCGTCGGGCCTAATGCTTCCGGTAAGTCTAATTTATTAGATAGCTTACGTTTTCTGCATGATATAACAAAACCGGGAGGTGGATTATCCAAGGCGCTCAGCGACAGAGGTGGTATTAAAAAAATTAGATCGTTATCGGCGCGTAGAGAACCGCAAGTTGAAATTCGGGTTGAATTGGAAGATGCCGTTAAAGGTAAAAAAACCACGTGGAGCTATCTGTTGAGTCTCAAACAAGAAAGCCGGGGTGCTCACCGGAATCTCATCAATAGGGAAGTCGTAACAAAAAATGGAAAAATTATCCTCAATCGGCCTGATGAAGACGATGAAAAAGATATTTTACGGCTTACCCAAACCAGTATTGAACAGATTAATGTAAACACCGACTTTCGGGAATTATATTCTTTTTTTCAAGAGATAGGTTATATCCATCTCATTCCTCAGCTGATTCGTCAACCCGAACTTTTTTTTAATACCAGTGTTAAGGTGGATGACGATTCATACGGTTTTCACTTTATGGAGAAAATTGTGCATACGCCGCAAAAAACACGTAAGGCAAGGCTGAAAAAGATTGAAAAAGCGCTGAGGATAGCCGTTCCTCAGCTTACAAATTTGACCGAGGCCCTCGATACAAGCGGTGTACCGCATCTAGAGGTTATGTATGAACATTGGAGACCGAATGCCGGGAAACAGCAAGAAAACCAGTTTTCCGATGGAACAATACGGCTTATCGGTTTGCTGTGGACACTTCTTGAAGGAAAATCACTTATACTTATGGAAGAACCGGAACTATCGTTGCATCCCGGTATCGTAAAAAGGATTCCACAGATAATGGTCAATTTAACGGAAAGCAATAAAAAAGGTACTCAGATAATGATCAGTACCCATAGCCCAGATCTTTTATCTGATACATCCATCTCCGCAAGGGAGATTCTCATGCTGGATGCAAAGAAAGAAGGGACCGAGGTGAAAACGGCGGAAACTGTTCCGGAAGTAAAAACGCTCTTGGAATCGGGTATGAGCCCTGATGAAGTAGTCCTTTCCCATATTTCACCTAAAAATATTGAAGAGTTGAATCTGTTTAATAAAGAATGAAAATAGAACACTGAGTTAATGAGAACTATACCGCTAACAATAGTAATTGAGGATGATATAAGCCTTGAAATAGCGAAAAAGGTCATTCTTTCCACCAACAATCATTATGAGATAACACGAATTTTACCCGATAACTCAAGACAAAAATCATCGCCTGGCAGTGGTTACATTTACAAAAAAATAAACGCCTTTAACAATGCCGCTCGACACGGCCATTATTTAATTCTAACCGATTTGGACCAGAATGAATGTGCACCGGATTTCCTGGCTACATTAATACCCGGAGTAAGAAACAGCAATCTTATTCTTCGTATTGCAGTAAGAGAAGTAGAAAGCTGGCTCCTGGCCGACAAGGCCAATTTTTCCGGTTATTTGGGGGTTTCGAAAGATATAATAGAAGATGATCCGGAAAAACTGTGGGACCCCAAAAAGTATATCTTTACACTGGCGAAGCGTTCCCGTAAAAGAACAATCCGGGAAGGTATTCCCCCGGCAGACAAAACAGCGCGAACAGGTGTAAATTACAATCCTCTTTTAACTGTGTTTGTACGTGAACATTGGGATTTTAAAGCAGCCATGAACCGGTCAAACAGCCTCCGTCGCTTCGTCCAGGTATTTCATAACGAATAATGTATATGAGGTGAGGCAATGAGCAGCAATAATCCGGTTCCTAACTTTTACCGCGTTTCCGCGAATGATTTCAAGAAAATCCCGGGAAGCCCAATTGCCTATTGGGTGAGCCCACAATTTGTTAATCCTTTCACTAAAGCTAATATATTCATCAAAGATCTAACAATCTCAGATGGTCAAACAAAAACTGGCAATAATGATAAATATCTAAGGCAACATTGGGAGATCGCTTTAGATGAAATAGGCCCAGAGAAAAAATGGTGGCAGCACCCTAAAGGTGGCCCTTCTAGAAAATGGTATGGGAATGTAGATTGGGTTATAGATTGGTCAAATGAAGCAAGAAAACATTATAGAAAAGATCGTGTTGCAAGAATACTACCAGAATATCTTTGGGGAAAAAGCGGAATCTCTTGGACTCTGATAACAAGCGGCGATATTTCATTTAGAACGCTCGAACCAAATCAAATATTCAATTTAGCTGCCCCATCACTTTTCTTTAAAAGTGAAAAAAATATAAATATTTGCTTAGGTTTCCTGAATACAAAATATGTTTCAAAAATTTTAAAAATAATAAATCCTACATTAAATATGAATGTAGGAGAAATAAGATCCTTACCAATAATAGATGAAATAGAAATAATAAGAAATGAAATAAATAATTTTGTAAAAAAAATGATAGATCTATCAAAATCAGACTGGAATTCATACGAAACATCCTGGGATTTTACTTCCCTTCCGTTACTGTGCCCCGACTATCGGGAAAAAACAGTACAGGAGACTTATGCAAAACTCCGAAAGCACTGGAAGGAAATGACATTCAAAATGCAGAAGCTGGAAGAAGAAAATAACAGGATATTTATCGAAGCTTACGGTCTTCAGGATGAATTAACTCCGGAAGTTCCTTTAAAAGAAATAACGCTAACGTGTAATCCATATTATCGTTATGGTGATGACAAAAGCGAAGAGCAGTTGGAAGCCTTTTTACAGAGAGACACCATAAAAGAATTTATCTCCTACGCTGTCGGGTGCATCTTCGGGCGGTATTCGCTCGATGTTGACGGGTTGGTGCTGGCGAATGCCGGGGACGGATTAGAACAGTATCTTGCAAAGGTGCCGGAGCCGAGTTTTACCCCGGATGAGTCCGGGATCCTGCCTATTACCGATGAAGATGATTTTACCGACGACCTGCCGAACCAATTTAGAAGATTTCTGCGTGCATCATTCGGGGAGGAACACTATCAGGAAAACCTCCATTATATAGAAGAAACTATTGGAAAAGATATCCGCGGATATGTACGTAAGGATTTCTATGCAGACCACGTACAACGGTATAAAAAACGTCCGATCTACTGGATGATATCTTCCCCTTCCGGTACATTGCGCGCACTTATCTATCTGCATAGATACACAAGAGATACGATAAACAGGTTCCTGAATGATTATCTCCGGCCCTATCAAAAGAAACTTACGGCAAAAAAGGACCACCTTGCGGTAATAAGCGATTCGTCATCAGCCGCAAAACAGGAGAAAACACGAGCGCTAAAGCGGATCAATGAGATCGAGAAACAGCTTAAAGAACTTTCCCGTTGGGAACATGATGTTGTCTATCCTCTCGCCATGGAACGTATAGAGCTGGACCTGGATGACGGCGTAAAAGTCAATTACGGAAAATTGGGTGCAATATTGGAACCGGTGAAAGGGTTAAATGGGTAACCATTATGGATTATAAACGACCGAAACAAGAATCGGAAACAGTAGAATTTAAGAAATCAACTTCCGAGCTTAAACAAGGCGTCATATCAATAGCATCTATTCTAAACAAACACGGAGGTGGTGAGTTATATTTTGGAATTACAAATAACGGCACCCTAACAGGTTCTCCAATATCAGATTCTACCTATCGGGATGTTTCCCGGGCCATCGCGGAAGGCATAGAACCACGTATCTTTCCCACAGTCTCTCGGGAAAAAGAGAATGGGAAGGAGTATATTCGTGTTTTGTTTTCCGGTGTGGATTCTCCCTACCTGGCATTTGGGAGAGCATTTATTCGAACGGGGGAAGAGGACCGCAAACTAAGCAAATCCGATTTAGAAGCAATGATTCTTGCCAAGAACAAAAGCCGTTTACGATGGGACTGGTCAATAAACCAGGAAGCTACCCAGCAAAACCTATCGGAAGAGAAGATAAACAATTTTCAAAAGCAGGCGGGTTTGCCCACGGGCGTTTTCGATGATGTATTGGAAAAACTCGGGTTAACCGTTGGAACGAAGGTTCGAAATGCGGCATTATTGTTCTTTGCACAAGACCCTATACATTTTGTACCCGGTTTGAAACTTCGCTGCGCGCGTTTCAGCGGCACAACTACTGCCAATATTATTGGAGGTTATTATTAATGCATTTTGCCATCGAGATTGGAGTGACCCGGAAGAAATTCAAGTTGCTGTATTTGATGACAGAGTTGAAATCAGGAATCCCGGTGGCCTTTACGGGGGACTTACCATAGAAGATATCACTACACGAATGATATCGAGACGTCGTAATCCTTTAATTGCCGATTTACTCTATAAGATCGGTCTCGTTGAAAACTGGGGCCGAGGTGTATCTCTGATTCTCGAAGCAGCTCCGGATGTCAGGTTTACGGAAGCAGGTGACTTTTTTATCACTTCTTTCGTTAGGCATGCTCAAACTCAAAATGGCGGAGTAAATGGCGGAGTAAATGGCGGAGTAAAAAAGGAGGATGAAAGGGACTATGTTTTTCAATATATAGAAAGCCACCCAGGCTGTCGAGTGCCAATGATATCAGAGTCGCTGGCACTACCGGTTAGAACTGTAGAAAGGCATATTAATTCACTAAAAAATGAGGGTAAAATCAAGTTTGAAGGCAGCCCTAAAAAGGGTGGTTATTATACAACAGAAAATTGAGTTTATCATATCCCAGGATTGGATTTAATGAAATATCGATCTATAATAAAATCTAATAGCGCCCCTGACCATATAGGGCTTCGATGTAGGAAGTCACTATCTCAGGGGCTTTTTTCTACATCAGCTTTAGGTACCTGGAGAAAGTAATCTATTATTATAATAGTATTGGAGGTGTATATATGAAAGGTGAATTAACAGCAATCATAGAAAAAGCTCCGGAAGGTGGTTACTGGGCAATCTGTCCGGAGGTGCCGGGTGCTAACGGCCAGGGAGAAACGGTGGAAGAGGCAAAAGAATCGCTTAGAAATGCCGTCTCACTCATCCTGAAAGATCGTTTGGAAGATAATTATGATAACGAACTGATTTAGAAAAAAAGTTAAGAAAAGCAGGATGTTTTTTGAAAAGAGAGGGAAGTTCACATTCTTTATGGATGAATTCTAATACGGGCAAAATCGAGGCAATCCCTCGTCATAGAAACATAAAAGAACCGCTTGCTAAGAAGATCTTACGAAACATGGATGCGGAATGATGTAATTTCCATAAGGGACACCATATGTCACAAAAACTAGTTGAGGCAATTGATAAGAGTTTCGAAAAGAACCGCATTATTTTCTGGTACGATGATGATGGTTCTCAAGCCAATGTTTTTCATCAGTATACGAATCCCGCGGTGGAAAAACTTGAAATCCAAAACAATGAGTTCTGGATTAAGTATCATATACTAAAGGAAAACCCGAAAGGGAAGGTTCTCATTTACAGTAAAACACCTAAGCCTGCAGATAGCACGAATTGGCTCCTGGATGTGAATTATGAGAATTTCGTATTTGCAACCGACGATGCAACCGTATGCCTGCAGGATCTTGGGCTTCCGGAAAAGCATTTCCCGTTTATAGAAACACATATCGATTTTTTCCGTGAGCGGGAGGATTCCCTGGAATCGATAAAATCCCAGCTTACCGACCATGGAACCGATCGAAGCCTCGCTTACGCAATGATTTCCGCACTCTGCAGAGAATCTTCGACAACACCCGTAATAAGGAAAGACCTGAAATCCCTGCTAATTCCTATATTAGGGCAGACCTTTGCCGAAACTCAGGTACTGTACGACGCTACAGAACGGTATAATCTCGAAGACTTCTTCTGGGAGGAAGTAAAAAAAACGTTTGAATTTGAATCCGACGAACCGAGCCTGAAAGGTCTTATCTATTATCTGTTTTCGAAAGCTTTCAGTTTTATGACAGGGAAATCCAACACTCCATCTGACCGGGAGGCATTTACATTTCTCGACGGATGGAGAAATACAATCGAGTATATAGAGGGCTTTAAGAATATAGCGAACACTGTTGAATCCGAATTGAATATCGAACATGAAATAGAATCTTTAGATATCAACTCACTTACGGCTGTAGACCTATATAAAATAATCGATGCGAAAATTCTCCGGTTTTTAACTGATCGCGCGATGCACGGTACAATTGAGAATGAAAAAGCACTTTCTGTAATACGCGCGCGGAGGGAGAAGTTCTGGTATGTAACCGACTCTGAGGGGAAAACCCGTGATTACTATCTTTCCCTCGAGGCATTCTATACCTACTATCTGAAAGCATACGATTTCAACAAACTACCTAATGATTCTCTTTCAATCTGGTCGCGCTATGTTGAGGACTTATACGAGCTTGATATGTATCATAGAATGTTTCTGTTCAACTATCTCGGCACAGCGGCCGACAGCAATTTTTACACACTTTTAGAGAAGCTTGAAAAGCATTATCTGAACAGTTTTTCCTACACTCTTCAGCAGAAATGGGAGAGCTCATTGAAAGAAGAAAGTGCTTCGCGGATTGAAGGCATTCAATACCAAAATGATTTTTTTAAGAAGACCATAACACCCTATCTTACCGGCGATAAAGTTGTGTTTGTAATAATCTCGGATGCCCTGCGATACGAATGCGGTGTGGTATTGTGCAATAGACTGCAGCAGAGGAACCGCTTTCAGGTTGATTTGGACCCAATGTTTGCATCCACACCTACCTATACTGCAAGAGGGATGGCTTCCCTTTTGCCCCATGAGGCTATCAGTTTTGAGAAGGAGAATAATTCGGTTTCTGTCGATGGGCAAAAGCTTTCTACAATCGCGTTCCGTGAAATGATCCTCCAAAACTACCTTGACGCGCATCATCAAGGGAAAAAAGCCGGAGCTATGCAGTCCCAGGAGTTTATCGGTTTATCACTCCAGGAACAGGAAAAAGCAATCGAGGGGATAGATCTTTTTTACTTCTACTCGAATACAATCGATAGTACCGGAGATAACGCAAAATCGGAGAATGCGCTCGCAAAAGCCGTAGACGATGAGATTTCTTTTTTGCAGGAACTGTGCAAGAAGATTACGAACTTGAATCGTACCCACATCGTTATCACATCAGACCATGGCTTCTTGTATCAATATTCCGGCGTGCAGGAACAAGAGTGTATTTCCGTAGAAAAGCTCGATAGAGAGTACGTGCGGACTCGAAGATTCATCATAGGGAAGGACCTGCCTGAGGTCCCGGGATTGTCCCGTCTACAGGGGAACGATGTCGAATTGGATGGTGATATTGATGTACTTATTGCCCAAGGATTATCGAGGATAAAGCTCCCGGGAGCCGGACTTAAATATGTACATGGGGGTATCTCGTTACAGGAACTGTGTGTACCTGTTTTAAAAATCCGGAAGGGACGACATGATGATATACAAACCGCTGATGTAGAAGTAATCAAGAAAAGCGATGTGATTACATCGGGCAATGTTACCATCACTTTTTACCAGCGATCACCTGTGGGCGCAAAAATCCATCCAAGGGTACTGCTGATTCGGTTTGAATCTCCCGAAGGGATTGTAATCTCCAACAGTGTTGATGCTATATTCGATAATCCGCAGAATATAGATGAAAACAGAACTAAATCTTACGAGTTCAGTTTTACAAAAGAGGCGGGACGGTACAACAACAAACAGATTTTTCTTAAACTGTACAATAAGAAAGAAGGCGGAAATCTTTCCCATTACGCGGAGTATTCCTATCGCTACAAAATTTATGTGGAAAAAGATTTCGACCTGTAGGGGTTACGCACTATGATATCTGAAGAGAAAATTCATGATAATTTCGCAGGTCTTGTTGTCCGAAAAGATCTCTCCAAATTGGTAAAGGGGAACGCCCTCGTACCTACCTATGTGCTTGAGTATCTTCTTGGTCAGTACTGCGCCACGAATGACGAAGAATCTATTAAATCAGGAATAGAATCGGTAAAACGGATACTGCAGAAACATTATGTCAACAGAACGCAGGCAGAGCTTGTCCGTTCCAAAATAAAAGAAGAAGGAAGATTCAAAATCATAGACCGGGTAGAAGTAGCTTTGAACGATAAGGAAGATATATATGAAGCCGCGTTCTCAAACCTGGGGCTGAAAAAGGTCCCTATCGATTCCGATTACATCAAAGAGCACCCCAAGCTGCTTGTAGGCGGAGTGTGGTGCATTCTGGACATGGAATATTCCCACAGCGATGAATCCAAGCGCATCCCATGGAGTATAGAATCTCTAAAACCGATCCAGATCTCACACATAGAGTTCGATTCCTACACAGAATCCCGCAAATCGTTCTCGACACAGGAATGGATCGATTTTCTTATCCAGTGCCTCGGTTTTAATCCCGATGAGCTCGGTGACAGAAATAAATGGTTTCAGCTTGTACGCCTTATTTGCTATTGCGAAAACAACTACAACCTGATAGAGCTCGGCCCGAAAGGCACAGGAAAATCCCACGTGTTTTCCGAGTTCTCCCCGCACGGTATCCTCGTTTCAGGAAGCGAAGTTACGCTTGCGAAACTGTTTGTAAACAACAGCACAGGCCGGCCCGGGTTGGTAGGATACTGGGATGTCGTAGCTTTCGACGAGTTTGCCGGTACAGGTAAGCGTGTTGATAAAACGCTGGTAGATGTCATGAAAAACTACATGGCCAACAGAAGTTTCTCCCGCGGAACGGAACAGCTTACCGCGGACGCCTCCATGGCTTTCGTGGGGAATACCAGTAAAAGCGTTTCATACATGCTTAAGCATTCGAACCTGTTTACCGATCTCCCGGATAAATACCTCGATTCCGCATTTCTCGATCGGATCCATTTCTATATTCCCGGATGGGAAGTAAGCATTATCCGTAACGAGATGTTCACAGACCAGTTCGGCTTTATCGTCGATTATCTTGCGCAGGTCCTTAAATCGCAGCGCTTCCACGATTACTCCGATTTGTACCGTAAGTACTTCGAATTAGACAATTCTCTGTCTACACGGGACCGCGAAGGGATAAACAAGACATTTTCCGGTCTTATGAAAATTATCTATCCCCACCGGGAAGTTTCCAAATCCGAGGTCGAGCAGGTCCTTCAATTTGCCATGGAAGGCAGGAAGCGAATAAAAACGGAAATCTATAAAATCGACCATACATTTGATCCTGTAGCATTTAAATACACCGATCTCGAAACACACGAAGAGCACTACGTGCTTACCAACGAGGAAAAACAGTACCCCCGCTTTTTTCAGAAGCGGGAACTTGAGGAAGCCCAAGCAAGTACTTTTAACCCAGGGCAACCCGGCGCACCCAGTACTCCCCATGTCTCTCAAAACCCGCATTTTTCGGCTTCCCGGCAACAAGGAACTCCTTCCCCGGATGCACCACAGGACCAAGACCCCCGGGAACCGAGCCCGCAAGAGCCGGGACTTCAAGCAGCGGCTTCCAAAGGGGCCGGCCCCGAAAAACCTGGCCCCATCCATTATACTGTCGCCGAAAACCAAACCGGGATCAGCTATCACAAGCTTTTCTCGGATTATCTTAATGGTGCAAAACGCATCGATGTCATCGATCCATATATTCGAAGGACCTGGCAAATCAGAAATTTCATTGAGTTCATCCAGGTTGTGTTGGCGGTAAAGGAAGAAGGCGAGGAAGTCCATGTCCATCTCATAACAGATAACGGAGACATGAGAAAGACAGAGCTTGAGCGGCAACTTCAGAATATTCAGGACAACCTGCTCAATGTCGATATTGATTTAACTTTCGAAATTGCGTCGAAGAAGCAGCATCACGCCCGAAGCATCACCACCGACACAGGCTGGAAAATTTCTCTTGACAGAGGACTGGATATCTTCCAGCGTTTCGATTCCGGCCTGTTCTCGATTGAATCCGCAAGCCAGGAAGCCAGATTCACCAAAGCATTTGAGATAACCTATATCCCGTTGGGGAAAGAGGAAAGCGAAGGGTAGCAGGGGGGACCTTCTCTCTTCCCTGTTCATACATATCTACTCTCAAGATTACCCCAGATTCCGGATTGGAGTATAATTAGAACATTGAGAATTGCTGGATACATCTATTGTTTTTTTGAACACAATTCATTTATAGTTACAGTCAACGATGGAACCGGCAGCCGATTATCAAGCCTACTTGGAAAAGTATAGGACTCGTAATTTTACCACCAATTTCTTCACGATGGCCTTCTATAATTTAGGCTTGAGTTTTGTCTTTCCGGCAACCGTACTCACCCTCTACGCCAGTTATTTGACCGATTCGGCGGCAATGATCGGGATCATACCCGCGTTTTACTTGGCCGGGATGAATTTCCCGCAGCTCTTCTTCGCCCGGCGGGCGGAGCTGCTTCCGAAAAAACGGCCTCTCATCCTCAAACTTGCTTTTTGTGAACGGATACCGTACCTGATCATAGCGTTGAGCATTTTCCTCTTTCCCGATCTTCCGAGAAATGTTTCGTTCCTCATTCTGATGTTCGGGATTGCTGTTGCCACCTTCAGCGGCGGCATGCTTCAGCCGGTGTGGCGGTCGATGATCACCAAACTCATCGATCAGAAACGAAGGGGGCTCCTCTTCGGATTGGGTTTCGGCATAGGCGGAATATTCGGGGCCCTCGGCGCATTGGGCTCGCGGACAATCCTCGATGTGCTTACCTATCCTCAATCTTTCGCATTGTGTTTTCTCTGCGCGTTTATAGCACACTGCGGCTCTCTGTTTCTGCTCGCGAGTAATAAAGAACCTTCAAAAGCACCGACAAAAGCGGTGCCCCCGATAAAAGAGTACTTCAAAAACCTGCCCGTTATCCTCAAGACCGACCGCAACTTTTTTAAATACCTCTTTTCTCAGATCTTCGTGGTTTTCGGCCTGATGGGAATCAATTTTTACATCTTGTACGCGAAAAAGACTTTCGAGATCGATACCGCTTTCGTTGCGAATATGACGATTGCGTCCCTCTTAGGCCAAACCTTGGGCAATCCGCTCCTCGGGGTGATTGCCGACAAATGGGGGAACAAACTGATGGGCACTGTAACCATCGTTATTTCAGCGGTTGTCATAGTGATTCTGCTCACCGCGCAGTCCCATCTCTGGCTGTATCTCGTTTTCAGCCTTATGCAGCTGGGCATGAACGGCACCAACATTTCCAGAATGGCGATAACAATGGAGTTCAGCTCTCCCGACAAGGTCCCCACCTATACCGGCCTCTCAGGGACCTTCTTCGGGCCGGCCCTTCTGTTGGCCCCGATAGCTGCAGGATGGATCATCGACAGCACCGGCTACACCTCACTTTTTTATGTAATTCTCCTTTTCCAGCTGGCAGGATTTATCGTGTTAACATTCTTTGTAAAGGAACCGCGCAAAATAAAGCCGCTTTTTTAAAAAGGAGCAACAATGCAAACAATCACAATCGATCATGACAAATGTACGGTGTGTCTGAACTGTACATCCGTCTGTCCGCCGCAAATCCTGCAAAAGGGACAAAACGATCGAATTACCATGCATCACCGGGAGCGGTGTGTTTCCTGCGGTCACTGTGCTGCCGTCTGCCCGGCGGGAGCGATCACGAGCCATCCGGAGAACGGCCGACTGCCTTTTATCGTACAACCGCTGCCTGAAGATTTACCTCCCGAGCATTCGCCGTTTCTGTCGAAGCGATCGATACGGGCGTACGGAGAACAGCCATTGGACAAACAAACAATAGAACGTTTGATCGAATACGGCGAGAGGGCCCCCAGCGGACACAATTTTCGCGGTTGCGATTTTTGGATATCCAAGGTTCACCTACCGGAATACAATAGAATATCCCGGAAAACCGGTCATCCACCACCGTTGATTACAATTTCTGAAAATATTGGACCACCGGCAATCCTACTGCAAAACCTGCCTTTTCATACGCTCGGCGGGCCGGTGCGTGGGCCCAATCTTGACCTGTCCACACCTTGATATAACTCATACCCAGACTGCGTGCGAAATCGATGCAGTAGAGGTACTGGTTTGACCCGATTCCATTGCCTTGATACTCCGGGTCTACCGCGTTGTTACCGATCTCGGCGGAAGATCTCTCCCGATCGATGGTCAGCGTCACGAACCCCGCAATTTCTCCGTCCCGTTCGGTCACATAGACGTGAAGGTCCTCGTTGCCGCTTCGGCAGGCGGACCTGATCTGTTGTGCCTTATCACTCTTCCAGTCGGGATGGACCCTGTTGAATAAATCCTCTCCCATCGTCTCTCGATAGAATTCGAAAACCGGTGCCCACGCCTTTTGGGCTATCTCCACTAAGCGGTCTTCTTCTTTCGGATCGAACGGACGAATTGTGTAGTTCCCATTGCTCATGTTGTTTTGCTCCCTACACTTCAATTTATAACAAATGTGGGGTATAGTGAAAGAGAGAAGCGAACCAAGAAAAGAAGGAGTTGGCCATGGCGAAAGAGACATCGAGCGATCAGACTGTTGCCGGTCTTTTTAAAAGCAAAACATCAACACAAAACATAGTAATCTCTCAAGAAGAGAAGCGGATCCTGCAGGAACTGGCGCGGAAAGTAGCTGAACTTGCCGCCCGTCCGCAGGAAAAAGAGAAAGCCGAAATGTGGTACAAACAGAACGACTTGGAGGAGGTCCGTCCCCTCGTGTTTTGCGATCCGGAAAACGGCTGGAATGAGATTATCACTGCGGATGACCTCCGGTGCGACAATGAGTTGGCCAGATCGTGGGAAATGACCTTACGGAAAGAGATTTTTTGGGGGACCGAGATGAACGACGACCGAGTCATCCTTCCCTATTTCGATATACCGTACAGTGCCGAGGATACAGGCTGGGGTCTGCATGAGGAGATCATCGGGGGAGAAGGCCGTTCCCATGGGGGCTCATATCGATGGAAATCCCCGATTGAGGAATGGGAGCGCGATTTTGAAAAGTTGAAACAGCCGGATATCATCGTCGATTACGAAGGGACCGATACAATCCTTTCTATCGCCCGCGATATCTTTGACGACATCTTGACCGTCCGTCTCAGGGGGATATGGTGGTGGACATTGGGGATGACGTGGGATTTTATCAATCTGCGAGGGCTGCAAAACTTTATGATCGATATGTACGATAATCCCGATTGGGTCCATAAACTGATGGGCTTCTTACGCGACGGACTGATGCACAAACTCGACTTTTTACAGGAAAACAATCTGCTCTCACTGAATACCAACGGCACCTACGTAGGATCGGGAGGGTTTGGTTGGACCCGTCAGCTTCCGCAGCCCGATTTCGACGAAAACCATGTCCGTACGATGGACATGTGGGGTTTTACCGAAAGCCAGGAAACGGTCGGCGTTTCGGCTGAAATGTTCGGTGAGTTCATCTTCCCCTACCAGAAGACGATCCAGGAGCGGTTCGGCCTCAACTGTTACGGCTGTTGTGAACCGATCGATCCAAGGTGGAACGTGGTAAAAAATGTTCCCCGTCTGCGCCGTGTCTCGGTCTCTCCCTGGGCGGACAAGGCGAAGATGGCCGAATATTTGGAGAACAAGTACATTCTTTCCATGAAACCGAGTCCGACCTGGCTCTCACAGCCGATAATCGACGAAGAGGGAATCCGAAAAGAGCTGAGGCGCCATTTAGAACAAACGAAGGGCTGCCGGGTGGAAATGATCATGAAAGACAATCATACTATCGGGAAAAACCCTGAAAACGTCAAGAAATGGACCAGGATAGCTCTTGAAGAGGCGAAACGGATAGACGGTTAAACCAATAGAAAAAAGTCGCCTGCAACGGACCGGTCCTCACCGTCTGCATTACATTTTAGAGGACCGATTCCCTTCCCCCTTTCCAGAGTCTCTTTTCGGGCAGATAGCTCCAGTATTCCGTTTCACGCTCTCGTTTGTTTTTCGGGGGATTCGATGCGATCTCTTTCCGCATCTCTTCGATCGGGACCACCCCGCCGACAGCACTGTACGCTTTCGTTGCATTCGCTCCTGCCATGCAGGCCAACTCGAGGGTCTCTTCAAAAGAGAGGCCGCGCAGCAGCCCTGCCAAAAAGCCTCCGATGCTGTTGTCCCCTGCCCCGGTAGAAGAGAGCACATTCTCAACATGATAACTGTCGGAAAACAGTTCACGATTACTCCAGTTCACCGGATCGGCAGGAGCTGCTGGACCGATATTCTGAACCGAATCTTTATCGCCGGAAAACCCGATAATACCGTGTTCACCGCATTTAACGGCGACAATCGAAGCGCCCATTTCCAGGAGCGTGTGGCCGTACTCCTTTACCGAATCCATACAGAGGGTCTGAAGAAAATCCCCGCCCTTCAGTTCCTGTAACCGCTGCATGTACCGGTCTCTGTCCAGCATCAGCATTGTCTCTTCCAAGCTCGGCAGTACGATATCGACATAGGGCAAAACACCCTCCAAAACCTTCCGCCAGTTCACCTTCCCGGCCTCGGAGGAGATGTCCGGGAGCGCCATATCGAGGCTGGTGGTAACGCCGATATCTTTCACCGATTGAAACAGCTCGATCAATTCACATCCGTCATCCAGCTGCATTCGCTTCATGAGGGGTGGATACCCAAAGTGGAAGAGCCGGGCGTTTTTTATAACCTCGAGATCGATATCGGCCGCTCCAAACTGGTCGTTAGCGCCCGAATCGTGCAGGAATATCCGGTCGATTCCCGGCGGGACCAACACAACCGTGTAGGAAGTATTTACCTTGTCCGATTGAATGAGAGACTCCTTGGCCCCGAAACCTTCGACAATTTGTTTGACGATGCTGCCGAACGGATCATTGCCGATAAGCCCCATAAGGCTCGCATCGATCCCCATCAAGGAGAGGGCTATGCCGGTGTTTGCCACCGCACCGCCGGTTGAAAGTTCGATGCCGTCCATCTGTATAATCTTACCCGGCGCCAAAATATCCGCCAGTGAAATAGTACTGCCTGTCTCTTCTGCCGATTGGCCGAACTTCGGTGTCAAATCCAGACAGATATGGCCCGCGACAACTGCTTCAATTTTCTTTTCCATAATGTCACCTATGATTAAGATGTTCCCTCGGTTTGTCAACCCGGCCCGGACACAAGCCGTAGACTGTAAAGCTTGACGCCTCTGCTCAGCCGGCATATCATTGAAGTACCATGGAGGATGACAGTATGAAACGGATAGTCTGTTTTGGCGATTCCAACACGTGGGGTTATGATCCGGTCAATCTATGCAGGTACCCTAAAGAAAAACGGTGGCCTGTGATCATGCAGAAGGAATTGGGTTCCGGATACGAGGTGCTCGAAGAGGGGCTCAACGGAAGGACCACGGTATGGGAAGATCCTATTGAAGAGCACAAATGCGGAAAAGATCACCTTATTCCCATAATTAAAACCCATCAGCCGTTCGACCTCCTGATTATTATGCTGGGCACGAACGATCTAAAAAAACGTTTTTCACTCTCCGCCTTCGACATCGCTCAGGGCGCGGGTACTCTCGTGGGGACCGCCCGAACGACCGACGATTCCGTCGGGGGTGATGCTCCGGAAGTACTCCTTATCGCTCCTCCGGTCGTCGGGAAATTGACCGATTTTGCCGCCATGTTCGAAGGTGCGAAAGAGAAATCACAACAATTCGGCGCTGAGTTTAAACGGGTTTGCGATGAGATGGGTTGTCCGTTTCTCAATATTGGACCGTTGATTCAGTCGAGTGACGTGGACGGGATCCATTTGGATGAGGCCAATCAAAACAAATTGGGAATTACAATAGCTGCAAAAGTAAAGGAACTCATTGGATAGCAGGAGCTATTACCCCTCCGCCACCCAATACAGTGACACGCTCGCGAAATTCCGGGCTGTACTAATTATTCTTCGCGCAGCCGCGTACAACCGCGTGCAGCCGCTTCCACAATAGTATACTTTCGTATAATTAACAGAGGCATCCTCTTATGGTACATTTAGGGATGATGAGGCATAACTCCTTCTTTCGATTAGTACCGTCCCGAGCATTTATTCCGGGTTTTGCCGCTCTTCCCGTTGCCGTTTTTTTGGGAAAGATAATAATCGCCCCGTTTCTCTTCACACATTACGGCCTTTCCGTGTGTCTCTCAATAATCGCCGTGGCACTATTAATCACCCCTTCTCTTCTCGTAATAATTCGCCGGTTTCATATTTCCCGCGGAATGATATGTACCTTTTTTTCAATAGCTTTCCATGCGGCCCTGCTGATAACAGGTAGTGAAATTTTCGTTGTTGAAAGTCCGGCCCAATCAACATCCTTTGTAGCGTTTCTCCCTATTCTATTTAATCTTGTGATAGCGATTACAGTAGTCCTCTATGCATCGTATTATTTCACCCGGCTGTTCTCTCTCGGCTCGCTTATACTCAGTATTCTTTTTATTCTATTCACAACTACTATTGAGAAGACGGACCTTACTATTTTTCTCATGCTGTTTTTATCAACGTTACTCTGTGCCGTCTTTCTGTTAGGAAAGCTGCTTGTTTTCTCCGGTAGATTCGGGAATAATCGAGAACAGTTTTTCCAAGACGTCAAAATGGCCGGCCTGGCTGCGTTGATATCCGGCTTTACGCATGACATCAACAACCCTCTTACCTATCTATCCGGAAACCTGCAATTTTTACAGGAGGACATCGCCGCGCTGACATCTCTGACGGAGGCTGCCACCCGGAACAGTACCAACCAGGCGGAAATTAGTCACGTAACAAACGACGCCAAAGACATCCTCAAAGACTATAAAGCGGGATTTTTACAGCTAAAAGCGATCGTTGAGAACCTCAAGCTTCTCTATAAGGATGAAGGGAATTTCTACACAAACTGTGATCTAACGGCACTCTTGAAGCTTGCAATTGGGCTGTTAAAAAAGAAACTACCGGAACACATTGTTATTAAAAGCACTATCGATGATCAATTCTCGAAAGAATGCTTACCCAGCGATTTCATGTACATCTATAAGAAAATAATTGAATACGCTGTTCAAATGGTTAACGGAGAAGGGACGATAACCGTGACGGGAAAAGCGGATGCGGCTTCCTATTGCTGCGCCTTGCGCTTTCCTGCAAACGATCCAAACGGGAAAAAAGGCACGACCGGCACCGATCTTACCGTATGCAAAGAAATTGCCGCTAAGTACCGAGCATCACTCACAATCCAACACGAAGAGCACGGCACAGCTGCAATGTACCTTACTATTCCACGCGACGAATAATCATCGACGGCTGTGGATGTCATTGTAATCCTCAATAGTTGACCGCCGGTACTACCTCAATTAGAATTACAAAAATAATAAGATTTTGGAGTATGTACCATGCAAAAAGAACAAAGAGTCGCCATAGTAACCGGCGGGACCAGGGGGATGGGTCTTGCCATATCCAAACAGCTTTTGAAGGACGGGAAAAAAGTTGCCGCAATCTACCGGAGTGATGAAGAGAGCGCGAAGAAGGCCTCCGATGAGTTTTCCGGGGCCGGGACCGGGCCTGACGACGCCCACATGGTCGTACAGGCCGACGTATCGAAGAAGGAGCAGGCTATTGAGGCTGTCGACAGAGTAGCCACGAAATGGAGGCGGGTAGATATCCTCGTGAACAACGCCGGCATTTTTGATTTTTCGTTTATCGAAGATATGAGTGAAGCGTTTTTCGATCGGATGATCGCGGTCAATTTAAAAAGTCAAATATTCATGGTCCAGGCGGTACTCCCGTATATGAAAAAACAGAAGTTCGGGCGGATCGTCGGGGCCAGTTCCATTTCCGGTGAACTTGCCGATGTGGGATTGACCGCGTATGCCGCCACAAAGGCCGGGGTCAACATGCTTACCAAAATCGCCTGCGGGGAATTGGCCCCGTACGGAATAACCGTCAACGCCTTCGCCCCCGGCATCGTTCACACCGATATGACCGACGCAATGATCAAGGAACGGGGCGATAAACAGCTGAAACAGGTCCCCTTAGGTTATTTCGGCAGCATCGAAGAGGTTGGAAGCTTAGTCGGCTTCCTCTGCTCCGATGAAGCGTCGTATGTAACGGGAGAAATAATCGGCATCGACGGCGGGATGATGAAGGTCCAAAACCCCTATCGTGCCTACGAGAAGGCGGGGGAGGCTTTGTAAACAGCTTATACTCCCGATCCATCTATCCACTCTAAACCGAATGATTTTTGGATCGAATTTCCATTTTAACTCGGTCCGGCTTGTTCATTCAAGGCTCCGTCAGTCCCAAATCATCAATCGGGTCGGCTTAAAAGACATGATGTTATCATCCTTCGTATAATATACCTTGCACAATCGCCCCAAACTGCATATACTAAAAAAGTAGATATTTTGGAGAAACGGGTGTGAATTCTCGCCAAACACAAACAATACTTCTCGTGGAAGATGAAGTTCTCATTGCCATGAACGAGGTTGAGATGTTGGAGCGTCACGGTTATGCGGTCATCTCCGTCTCCAGCGCGCAAAAGGCGATTGCCGCTGTCACCGAGAACCTTATCGACCTCATCCTCATGGACATCGATCTTGGAAAAAACAAGATGGACGGGACCGAAGCCGCCGAAATCATCCTTCAAGACCGTAACATCCCGGTGGTGTTCCTGTCCAGCCACACCGAACCGGAAATTGTAGAAAAAACGGAAAAAATTACCTCCTACGGCTACGTGGTCAAGAACAGCGGAGAGACGGTCCTCATCGCCTCGATAAAAATGGCATTCAAACTGCATGAAGCCAACAACCTTGTACTGGAACGGGAGAGACTTGTTGCCCGGGAAAAAGCCCGGTTACAGCAGTATCTGGACGTGACTCAGATGTTGATTGTAGCTCTCGATGTAAATCAGCGGATTACACTCCTGAACCCGAAAGGCTGCGAAATACTCGGCTACAGCGAAGAGGAAGTATTGGGGCTGAACTGGTTCGATCTAGTAATTCCTCCCGATGAAGCGGAATCAGTAAAAACGGTTTTCAAGAAAATTATTACCGGAGAGATAGCCTCCGTTGAATATTATGAAAACAATGTTCTCTGTAAAGACGGTTCGGAGAAATTAGTAGCCTGGCACAATTCAATACTTAAGGATGATGACGGAAAAATTATCGGTACATTGAGCTCCGGCGAAGACGTTACTCAACATCGCCGGCTCGACGAGCAAATTAAGACCTCCAACCAAATGCTCCGAACCGCAGAGCAAATTGCCGGCATCGGCAGCTGGATACTGGATTTGGAAAAAAACATGCAGTCCTGGTCAGATAATTACTTCGAACTCCTGGGATATAAAAAAGGGGAAGATGTTCCTTCGAAGGAGCTCTTCATAAAGCGGATACATCCCGAAGACAGGGACATGGTGGTCCGGACAATGGAGACAGCGTTAAAGCAAAAAAAGAACACCGATTTGGAGTTCCGGTATAATAACGGTAGTGATGAATACCGGTGGGCATCCTCCCGGGCAAACCTGACGCAGAATAATGACGGCGATGTTATCAGGGTAGACGGTGTTTTTCAGGATATAACCGACCTGCGGCAAAAGGAAGCGGCAATCCTGGAGAGCGAATGGAAGTACTCCACTCTGTTCTCGAACATGGCCCAGGGGGCATTTTATCAGCGGACCGACGGTTCTATCATCGATTGCAACGACGCGGTCTTAGAACAGTTCGGCCTCTCAAAAGACCAATTCCTGGGCAGGACGTCCATGCACCCCGACTGGCGGGTAGTCCGGGAGGACGGCACCGATCTGCCCGGGGAGGAACATCCCTCCATGGTTGCCCTGCGGACCGGAAAGCCGGTGAGGAACTTCGTCGCAGGTGTGTTCAATCCGAAGCGGCAGGAATACGTCTGGCTCAGCATCAGCGCAATCCCCCAGTTCCGGACCGATGAAGAGAAACCCTATCAGACTTTTGTGACCTTGCATGATATTACCGAAAAACGGCGCCAGGAAACGGAACTGAGCCTGACTCTGGAAGCGACGACCGACGGCATCTGGGAGTGGGATTTTAAGACCGGGGACATGTTTTTCAGCGATCGATACTACACAATGCTGGGATATGAGCCGGGCGAGTTCCCCGCTTGTTTCGAAAGCTGGCGGGACCTGATCCACCCGGATGATCTCGAGACTGCACTGCAGACAGCCGAAATCTACCTCGAAACAAAACCGGATAAATATGAAAACGAATTCCGTATGCGGACGAAGTCGGGAGAGTACCGGTGGATCCACACCAATGCCCGGGTGGTGGAGAGGGACGCGGACGGCGAAGCGATGCGGATGATCGGAAACCACGCGGACATCACCGATCGCAAAGATAAAGCGCGCGATTTACTCGATACTGAAAAACAATTTCGTGACATATATCGAAAGGTCCCGATCATGCTGCATTCCATTGACGGGGACGGCAAGATTATAGATGTGAGCGATCGGTGGCTGGAAGAACTGGGTTACGAACGGGATGAAGTGATCGGTCGGCTATCGACCGATTTCTTGACTGAAGAATCGAAAGTAATCGCTCGTGAAAGAGCCCTGCCCGATTTTTTTGAAAAGGGGCATGTGGTCGATTTCCCGTATCAGTTTGTGAAAAAGAATGGGGAGATTATCGACGTCCTCCTTTCCGCCATTTCCGAAACCGATGAAGAGGGAAATTTCAGGCGGAGTATCGCGGTACTGAACAACGTCACCGAAAAGAATAGACTTAAATGGAATTTTCTGGCTCTGGCAGAGAACGCCGGCGTGGGTATTACGGTGATCCGGGACGACGCTGTTGTATATGTCAATTCGACCGCGGCGGAAATTGCCGGTTATTCCAGGGACGAGATGCTCAAACTGGGAATGGCGAAAATGATCGACCGCATCCATTCCGGCGACCGGACGCGGGTGGTTGGAATTTATCGGAAGCAGCTGGAAGACTTAAAAGCAGGCGCCTGGACCGAGTCGAAATATCCCCCCATCGAATACCGTCATGTGCGGGTGACCGGCGCAATCGTGTGGGTCCAAGCCCATACGTCGCAATTCCAATACAACGGAGAACCGGCACTGCTGGTCATCCATACAGATGTGACGGAAAGAAGGAAGCTGGAAAACGAGCTGAGATTGAACGATGCGCGGTATAAAAAAGCCCAGGCCATGGGGAAAGTCGGTAATTGGGAATACAATATCCAGACTGATGAGTTCTGGGGTTCGGAAGAATCGAAACGGATATACGGACTTGACCCGGAATCGCAAGCTTTCAGCAGCGAGGACGTTGAGAGCTGCATTCCCGAACGGAAGCGTGTCCATCAGGCCCTTATAGACCTGATTGAACGGGGCGCGGAATACAACCTCGAATTCGATATAGTCACGAAAGACAAAAAAGAGCGGAAAACCATCCATTCCCTTGCGGAGCTGGAACGGGACGAAGCGGGAAATCCCCTGAAGGTGAACGGGGTTGTAATGGATATAACGGAACAACATCAAATAGAGGGAAAAATCAAATTTCAAGCCAAATTACTTGAAGCGGTGGACCAGGCGGTAATTACCACCGACCTCAAGGGGAACATCATTTACTTCAATCGCTTTGCGGAAGAGTTGTACGGCTGGGATGCTGAGGACGCGGTTGGGAAAGACGTATTGGAAGTGACCGTCCCGGAAATTTCCCAAGATCAGGGAAGGGAAATCATGAAGGCCATTGCTCGAGGAGAGAGCTGGGAAGGGGAGTTTACGGCACGCAGAAAAGACGGAAGTACCTTTTGGGCCCATGTAAAAGACTCTCCGGTATTTGATGAAGTTGGAAATTTAATCGGTATTGTAGGAATTTCGAGTGATATGTCCGAACGGGCCCAAAAAGAAAATCGGCTCAAGGAGAGTAATGCAAGGTTCGAGAGCTTCTTCAACTCCAATATAAGCGCAACGTTTGTCTGGGAGCATCGGGACGGTGTTTTTATATTGACCGAGGTAAACGATGCGGCACAGAAAATGACTGATAACCGGGCCGCTGATTTCATTGGACTGAAAGCTGGTGAAATTTACGGCGATCTTCCGCTCATGAAGGAGAAGCTGGAGGAATGCTATAGAAATAAATCAATTATTGAGTTTGAATACTATTATAAAAACAGGAACAGAGGTGCCTACGACTGGGTAAACTTCCGGATGGCTTATTTGGAACCGAACGGGGTGATTCTTTTCGCCGACCTGATAACCCCCCGCAAAGAAACCGAAGAGGCGCTCCGGGAGAGCGAATCCCGCCGGCGAAGCGCGCAGAAACTGGCTAATGTCGGGTATTGGGACTGGTACATGGAGACCGGGGAGCTGAAGTGGTCGGAGGAGGTGTATCACATATTTGGGCAGAACCCGAAGTCATTTTCCGTGACCGCCGAAAATTTCGAAGCCCTGATCCATCCCGCCGACTTGGATGCATTTATTGCCGAACGGGAAAAGGCGCTGGCCGAATCGAGGGACGTGAACATCGAGCACAGGATAATTTGCCCCGACGGTGGAATCCGATGGGTCCATGAAATTGCCGAAATTATCCGGGATGAAGGCGGCGAAGTCGTGCAGGTTTCCGGAGTTGTCCAGGACATTAGTAGTCGAAAAGTAATGGAAGAAAAGCTGCAGACCAGCCTGATCGATCTACGGCTCGCCCAGAAGATCGCGAAAATTGGCAATTGGCAGTTCGATCCTGAGGTCGGTGTGCCGGTTTGGTCCGAGGAAATCTATACGATTTATGAACGTGATCCTGCCATTGGGCCGCCGCATATCGATGAATATAAACAGATCTACGGACCCGACCAGTATAATACATTCATGATCGCGTTTTCCGCTGCGATACAAGAAGGGGAACCCTACGATATACAATTGCAATTCAAACCGGCGGAAGATAGGGTTAAATGGCTACATGCCATCTGCCGGCCGGTGGCTAAAAAAAGTGAGGCGGGATATTTTCTGCGCGGCACGATCCAGGACATTACCGAAATCAAAAAGGTGGAGGAACAGAAAGACTTCCTCATGAGGGAGCTGAACCACCGGGTGAAAAATAATCTGATGATGATTTCCTCCCTCGTCGATATGAAAAACCGCGCTCTGGGAGAGGTATGTGACCTATCCGATATTTCCCGCCAAATTGACGCGATCCGCATTGTCCATGAGAAGCTGTATCAAAGCGAGGGTATTACACAGATCAATTTAAAAGATTATTTCAGGGATCTGCTGGACACGGTTTTTTCATTCAGCAAAATACCGGCCAGGGTCGAAGAACAGGTCGACAATATTCCATTACCGACGAAAACAGCGATTTCCCTTGGACTCATCGTTAACGAGATCGCTACCAACGCAATAAAGCACGGCTTCCGGGAAGTCTCTTCCCCGGTCTTCTTCATCGGATTCAGGAAGGATGACGGACGGAACAGATTCGTACTTACCCTCGGTAATAACGGCGCCGCTTTTCCCACGGAGATCGATCTTGATAATCCCGCGACCCTAGGCTTAAAGCTGGTGTCCGGTTTGGTAGAACAGCTGGAAGGGGCAATCGAACTGAAGCGCGGACCCCACCCGTTATTTACGATTCGATTTCCCCGGGAGGAAACAGGTGGTTGACCGAATTTCGCGGAAAACAATCCTTCTAGTCGAGGACGAAGTGCCTGTCGGCCGGCGGCTCTCTCTTGATGCTGAACAACAGGGCCACAACGCTGATGGGGGCATACCTGACCACCGACGCCGTCATCTACAAGGAGGAAGAATATACATTGGTAAAGATGACAACGGTGACGTGATAGGATTAACAACTGCTGAGAGGCTTTTACAAGATCTTCCTAACAGAATACGTGATCTGCTAGGAATTTTAGTCCCGATAAACTTTCACAAAACTGAAGGTAAGCCTTATTTAGAAATTATTGTTGAAGCTTGCCCCACACCCATTAGCTATAAAGGACATTACTATCAACGGAGCGGGATTACATTGCAAGAGTTAAAAGACGCAAGTCTTGATAGATTTTTATTACGGAGGCAAGGGAGAACATGGGACAGTGCCCCTTTTCCCGGTGTATACGTAAACAATTTATCAAATACAGCTATATCGAAATTTCGAGAATTAGCTAAGCAAAGCGCAATATTGAACTCTGCTGATCTAAGCATTAGTGATAGTCTTCTAATAGGAGAATTAAATCTAACCGAATCCGACTATCTCAAGCGTGCTGCGATTTTACTCTTCCATAATAATCCTGAATATTTTTCAGCTGTGCCTTTGTAAAAATTGGATATTTCCACTCACAAGCTGATTTAGCTTATTACGATGAAATACACGGCGATTTATTAACGCAATCAAACACTACGGTCAATTTACTTACAACAAAATATTTGAAAGTTGCAATTTTATACAAAGGCATTCAACGCATTGAACAATTCCCTGTCCCTCCTGCTGCATTGCGTGAAGCCATTTTAAATGCAATAGTCCACAGAGATTATGCGGTAACTGCCCCCATCCAAATAAAAGTATATGAAGACTGTATTAAAATATGGAATCCAGCCATATTGCCGGAAGGTTGGACTTTAGAAAATTTGTTAGGCGAACATTCTTCGCGACCTTATAATCCATTCATAGCAAACACTTTTTTCCGTGCCGGTGAAATTGAGGCTTGGGGTCGTCGAATTTCCCTTTTCATCTATCTACATAAAATCAATAAGGGGTGAAAAAAAGAAAGGGAAAGGGTAAAGACTACCCAAGAAACTACCCAAGAACGTATCGTTGCATTGCTTCGTACTGATCCCGGGTTAACCCGAAAAATTATAGCAGAGAAAATTGGTATTACGCCGGATGGAGTACTATACCACCTGGACAAGTTAAAAAAAACAGGAAAGATTAAACGTATTGGATCTACAAAAAAAGGACAATGGAAAATCATAGATTATAATAACGAATATAAAAAAACCAACTATCTCCGGAATAAAATTATTCCGGAGATAGTTGATTAATTATGTCATTAATAAAGAAACACTGTTTCAGTTTTGCTCAAAGACGGAATAAAGCGTATAAAAAAAAGCTAAAATTATTTCGTTCGCTTCTCCACTTTTTCATACACGTCCTTCCGATGACAAATGCCAAGTATAAAAATGTCTTTACCTTCAATTGTAAGCACGATCCGATAGTCTCCGACTCGAAGCTTCCGGTATCCTTTCAAAGTTTTTCTCAATGGTTCACTATATTTTTCAGGTTCAATCAGTAACCTTTTCTCAATTGCAGTTTTTGTCCTTTCTTTTATTGTTTCATTTAGTTTGGGAATATCACTTCTTTTCACCTCATGATGGTAACGAAGTCGATAAGTCATTTTTTATCCCCAAATCTCATCATGGGACAATGTATTTTCCTTATTCAAGGTTTTTGCTCTTTCTTCAGCAAAATCCGCAAGAAAAGCATCTTCGTTTATTTCAATAGCTTCTTTTATCAAATCTCTTGTTATCATCGACATAGACACACCTTTTTTCTTAGCTAGCGTTTCTATAGTGGCATAGATCGATTTATCCAGAGCAACGTTTATCCTCGGGTTCTTTGTAGGCATTTTTTCACCTCCACCAATAAGTGTAACGCTTTTGCACCACCATAGTCAAATTATGCGGCGGTAAATTGCCCAAAAAAGCCGACCCACGTGTATACCCAATCATTTTTACCGGCAAAGCAGGTAAATCCTGAATCAACAGAACCAATTCCCCTGTATTGACTAGAAAAGCGCCCTTAAAGGCTTTTCATAGGCGCAATGTATCTGAAGGAGAAAAAGATGGTAAAAGTACTATATCAAAACAAAACAGATCTCTTTTACTTAGGGAATAGAGAAATAGTAGACTGTTACAAAACAGCCTTTCTTTGCTCTCGTGTATGCCCGTCACACATCATTCTTAAGAGCCTGGATTGGGCGAGGGAACAGAAAGAGGCGGGGAACTGTATTATATCCGGTTTTCACACCACGATTGAACGAGATGTTTTTGATATCCTCATAAGAGGGGAGCAGCCGATCATTTTGGTTTTAGCCAGGGGGATGAAACAAATGTGGGCATATAGAAAATATTCTAAAATATGTGAATATTACTAAAATAAATCATATGTACGCGTAGTTCCGCTCTCTGTGTTGAAGGTATTATTGACAGAATTAGGAAATAGTCGATAATTTATGTAGACTCCATAATAATAAGGAGACAATCATGAACTATATAGGCAAAGGTATATATTCGTATAGTGAAGTTTCATTCATAACGGGAGTAAATCCCAATACAATAAGACGGTGGATTGAAGGA
>CAZJBZ010000004.1:25538-30159 GCA_964543975.1 uncultured Spirochaetales bacterium | reverse complement strand
CAGGTAGCGTTGACAATAATCAACGTATCATCTTTATACTGCATCCAATTGATAGAAGCGACATCCCTGTAATCGAGATGTTTCCCGACCAATCGGCCGCTGTTTTCCTCCAGTTTCAAGGCCACTTCCGGACCTGTTCCGTTGGAAAAGAGGGTGTCGATCAGAAAAAAAGTGGTGAAGTCCCGCGGGGGTTTTTGTAGAACCTTTAAGAGTTCCGTCTCCGTCCAGACGTCTAAGAGAGATTGTATTTCTTCCGGCAGTGCGAAAAAATTCTTAACAAAACGGTCCGCCCATTTGGTTTTGTTCATCAATGTAAGCAGCAGAATGGAGAAAAGTCCGACGGTAAACAGCATGGAAAGCGAGCTCTTTACCGCTGAACTGGTTATCTCTTCACCGCTGTAGATGTGAATAATGCCTCCGCTTTTCCAGGCAAGAAGTCCTAGATCGGAAAACGGTTTATTGGTCACCCCGACCACCGCTATATTGTGTCGAAGCAGCTCATTCGCGAACTCGATGATCTCAGCTGTGGTACCGGACCAGCTCAAGAGTAGAACCAGATCTCCCTCCGGATCGATGCTTTTCTTAAGAGGGCCGATTTTCGACGGTTTCAGTACCACAATCTCTTTCCGCGGAAAAACCGATTCCAATAACCCTTTCGCGGAGAGACCGATATTATATGACGATCCCATACCCGCGAGAAGAATTCTGCGTAAAGCACCCAGATTGCTCCCGAAACGTCTCTGGAAATAGCGGGTCTTGACCCGAAATTGAGGGACATGACCATCTTCGGGAAGATAGAGCCTGAGCATATCACTCAGACGCCGCGGAATTTCACGCAGATGCGATTCGAAAAACGACTGATAGGTCTCCTGTTTTCCTTCCGACGGATCGAGGACCATTTCAAACTCCTCACTATCCGAAAGAGGTTCCCCTTCGAAATTTCGGATGGTTATCCGTTTTTGTACCTTCTTCGTTTCGTCGTTTACCGGTTCGTTTTCAATCTTAGCGAAGAGTTCGCTTCCCTCGAGCGGTATCGCACTTATCCGAAAACATTCGAGCAACTCATCCCTTTTTTGTTGATATATTGAACGTCGCTCGCGGATCAGCTTGCGTTCTGCTCCTTGGTCGGTCAGTGACTCAATATCACTGTTGTGTTCTGAGTCGAGTTGATTAAGTTTATCCAGTTTGGAAGTAATCAGTTTCTGAGAAAAGAGACCGAGGGCGGCCTTGATATCGGATACCACCATTACCGCATCTTCAGCGGGATTACGGGCCAAAAACACCGGTCTATTATGTTCGGCAATATAGATACACCGGAGCGATACCAGACTCATCCCCGCGACCGCTACCTGCCCTCCCGCTTTGACGATGTTACGGGCGGCCTCGATAAAGGCGAGCTCATCCAGTTCTTGAATCGATTTCCCCTTCAGCCTGCTGTAGATTCTGTAGTCGATGTTCTGACTGCCGACCGTGTACTGCTCCAGACCCGCGTCCACGTGTGCTTGGACCGCTTTAGCTCTCTGCTGCTCTTGATGGAAGAGGTCGAAGTAGTAACCCCACAAGAGAGAGACATATTCGGAGGAGTTACCGCTCCTGAATCGTAATCCGCTCAACCGTAAAAACTGCCGTAATTCCGCTTCTACTCCCGCATTGAACTGACCGTTGAGTACGATAACCCGGGTTTTCTTATCATCAAAAAAGGGATGGGCGTTCTCTTCGGTAACCGGTGACTGAATTGCCCACCTGCCGTGGGCCAATATCGGCTGGGAGAAAAACGCTCTCGTGCGAGCATCGACGACAGCCGAACTCCTGTTCGCGAAATTGTCGCGCTCCCCTGCCTCAACGCCCTCTTTTTGTTTTAGATAAGCGATCGCGGCTGCTCCCGCCCATCCGAAAACAGTAAGCTCTTTCTCGACATTGTATGTATTAAACCAATCGGGAACGTTTTTCTGCCCGCCGGAGTGGTCCACCTCACCGCCGGCGGTATCAGGCGGTCCGTCGGGGTTATCACCGAGGATATCAGGCGGCCTGTCGGGCGGACCCGGCCACAACCGAGCGAAAAGATGCTGCACCTCCTCCCGCAGCTCCGGCCGGAACGGTAATCGAGCGGTAAGAGAACCGTCTATCAGGCGAAAGACCATACGCACCGGGTCCTGATCGTATTCAGCGGGGACGAAAATCGATATTCCCGATAAATATTTCCACAGCATGGTTTCGGCCATAGGATTACGCGGTGATTCGTTTTCTTCCGTTAGTTCACTGCAAAGCCGGTCGAATTCAATAAAGTGTTCGCTCCGGTCCTGCTCCTCCTTGTGAGATCGATCCAATCGGTGTTCCAATTCCCGCTTTATAAGCTCTTTTGTTACGACGGGTGAGAGATTAAATGAAATACTCAACCGGCGGAATAAAGCCCTCAAATCTTCGCGATTTGCAATTGTAAATTGATAGTGAGCACGACATGAGCCGGAGGCCCCGGGTTCGACAAGCTCATTCGACGAACAAGCGGTCCCGTCGGGAGGGAACCCTTCCCACTCGAGCAGTTTTCTTTGAGCTTCTCGGTCGCGGGTAAGAAAAAAGGAGGGGGTGCCGCGTGAAAACCGGGACCCTGAAGAGTGAGGAAAAAGTTCTCGTATCAGGCCGGTAACCGGACCTAAACTACGGCGGACCCGAATGGGTTCCGTTTCGTCGCCGAACCAACCGATACCGGTACTGTCCGGCGCACGATAAATGATTGACCCCATTCCGGTGAGAATTGAGGGAATATTATTGTTGATCGTCCCGAAAAAACCTACTATTCCGCACATGATCTATTGAGATTCATTCACAACTCTCCCCCCGATCGTCCGCGTCACCCAAATGAATGGGAAACCGCGCCCTGATTCTTCCGTCGGTTTCCTTATCAATAGAGCAGTTCTTGTTTTCTTCGATCAATTTCTTAGCGATCTTTTTTGCCCTTGCGGCAGCGTCCGATGCACCTTCCCGCTCCCAGATGTCCCGAATGGAACGGTCGCTTACCCCGGCCCGGTTGAAGAGTTCGGAATGCATGAACCGGAAGGTGTGCGGAGAAAGCATAAAATTCCCTCCGGGACCGACTTCAGTTATTGCGTCCGCAGCGAGGTGTTCGGCATCGTCATTTATCCCCCGAAGCACCCTCGCACACATTCCGATAATCTCGTCATCCAGGACGTACTGTTCATAGGCCACTGTCAGCATCGTCTCCAGCATTCCTGCCGCGTGGTGGACGTAATTTGAGCCGCCCATTGCAACTAAGAGTGTGGAGAGCGCCTTCTCCCAGCCGGCCTGTATGTCGGGTATTTTGGAGTCGGTCAAGCCGGAGGAGTTGTAGTTCGGTATACCGATAAAACGGGAGAGCTGATGGACCGCGGCGTTCATCATTCCGGCTTCCACTGCACCACCCATATACCGCATCGATCTGAGATCGGCAACGCCCGGAATGCCGCCATAGAGAACGCGGGCCCCCGGGGCTGCAGTCTGACAGATCGTTATTCCCGCCAACTCCTCGGCATGCAGCTGCGCAAGCGTTCCCGCGAGTGTCACCGGGGAAGTCAGACCGGCGGAAGGCGCGCTGGAGAGGGCCACCGGAATACCCAGTTTACACGCCTCTATCATAATCGATGTGGTTACGGCATTCAGCTTGAGGGGACTGATCATAAACGATGTTATCACGGAAAAAAAGGGGTTTTGGAGGAGCTGCTCTTGCGGGCCGCAGAGAAGGGCGGCCATCTCCCGGACCTGCCTCAATGATTCCACATCGTTTACTCCGGCCATGACATGTTTTGTCGTTGCCCGAAAACAGGTATAAAATACATTGACATCGTACGCTTCATCAGGGATGTCACGCGGAATACAGGGCCTGAGAAAAAAATCGATGTTATCCAGCCGGTCCGCCAGTCTTCCGATAGCGTAAAGGTCTGAAAGAGTTGAAGGGCGGGCCTTACCGGTATCGATGTCCAACACGTTGATCGCCGCGCCCCCAGTCCCGAAATGGACCCTGTCTCCCCGTAGGTCAAGCTCATTCCCGCGGTCCCGACCGTAGAGGACCACCCTCCCTGGGGCTTTTTTCACCTGTTCCGTGACCATCGATCGAGGAAACCGGATCCGTCTTTCGTGTTTATCTACAATCGCGCCGTGCTTCTCGAGCATCTCAGCCTGTGCGTCGAGTCGCGTTTCATACGCTATTCCTGTCTTTTCCAGAATCGAGAGGGCTGTTTGATGAATATTGTGGATCGATTTTTGCCGTAAAGGCCGATACTGACCGCCGGTAAGTCCGTCTGTTCCCATAAATGTAACGTCACATCACTTTTTTGTGTAAAATGCCGGGGACCTTCGCAAGAATGCGCCGCTGTACCTCGTTCGGCAGAGGGTCCCGTTGCATCCCGTCAATCTCTTTATATCGAAGATGTGCCGCGTGCAATACATCCCCGTCCGAAGTTTCAAGAGGATATCGTATATAGACATCGTCATGAGTGGGAAGAGGAAGGTTATAGACATAGGTTTTATGGTCCGATGTCAACACCTCCCGGATAAGCTCTTTTACCTCCCTCTTTTTCTCTTCGGTCACCTCAGGTTGTCGGAGGGCGTATTTGATAAGCCTCAGATG
>CAZJBZ010000004.1:0-25528 GCA_964543975.1 uncultured Spirochaetales bacterium | reverse complement strand
AGATGGGCGTCATCGATAATCGCCTGCTCGGGACAAAAGACGTTGGTCCGTTCCAGCAGCCCGAACGCGTAGTGAATGTATTGCGCGCCCGCCTTGGGGACAACGGCGAAGGAGGCCATCTTTTCCGCCGTGGCCTGAATACCGGGTCTGCCGGCATCAGCTACCCCGGCCGCCGAATAGCAGGGGACCCCGTAGTGGCGCGCCATCTGGGCGCAATCGATATTATAATGGAGATACTCCGGCGCGCCGTACATATCGTTGATGTTGTCCAGCCGTACCCTCACCGGCACGGCTCCGTAAAGAATGGGCGCTCCCGGAGCAACAAGTTGACTCAAGGTGATACCCGCGAGCAGTTCGGCGTTTATCTGGGCCACCATCCCCATCTCATCGAAGGGGGCGGTTGCTCCGCCCATGGGAGAGCTGGATAACACAAGCGGAATTCCGCGGGAAGTAATGTCTATAAACTTTTCCGCGGTATCTTTTACGATCTGCAGCGGGCTCTTGATCAAGCAGGCGATAAAAGAGATCGGGGGGTTGTTCAAGAAATCACTTCTGCTCCCGGCAACAACTTCACCCATAAAGACCACATCGTTGAGCGCGCCGAGATCGGTGAGCGCGGCCTGCACATGCTTTCCGATATTGTTGAGGGCGGTGAAAAACGTGTTCACGTCTTTATTGGTTTTGTCTATTTCCGGGTCTTGAATGTTGACGCAGCGAATGAAAAAGTCGAGGTTTTCAAGCCGGTTGGCCAAGTGGGCAGCTTTTCCCAAAAGCTCGATACTCCCGGGCTTCCTCGTATAAACCGGAATCCCGTTCTCAAACCCGATATCGAGCCATACATTGGTCTCCGATCCGCTGCCGAACCTTACCCGCGGTTCGTCCGCTTTCAGGACCAGTCTGTTCTCAGGATTACGGGCGCCCAAGATGACCGTGGAAGGGGCGGTTGTGAGGGCCTTATCGATAAGGTCCGAAGGTACCGTCACCACAGTGAGACCGTTTCTCTCCGAGACCGGGCAGCCTGCCTTCTTATACATTGCCGTCGCTCTTTCACTGTAACAGACCAGCCCGATTTCCTCCAAAATTTCTCTGGAAAGGGTATCGATCAAGCGTACCTGTTTTGAGGAAAGCCTCTCTTCCGGTTTAACAACAATTCCTTCTCTTTGTCCCATAATACCCGGTTACCTCACAATCTCGGGAAATTGGCCAAGGATGCTTCCGCGAACGGTTCCGTCGAGCACGGACACCGGTGGAGCGTCTCGAATGGTACGTACAAAACGTTTCGCCTTCGCCAGCGGTTCGTCCTCCGGTCCGGTGTTGTCCCGGCTCTTCCTGTTGGCTATGACAGGCTCGAAAAACTCATTTTTCATATGGTTCACCGTATGTTCCTCCATAAGATAATCCTTTCCGGGCCCTTTCTCGATGATCAGTTCCGTCCCCAGGGTCTCCTCGTTTACCTCGATCCCCCTCAGGACGCGCTGGCACATACCCAAGATTTCGTTGTCCATCACCAGTTTTTCATACGAAACGGTGAGGTCGGTCTCCATCAACCCCGCGATATCGTGAATGTAGGTAGCGCCGCTCATGGCAACCAGAAGACTGGAGAGAGCACTCTCGTAGGCGGCCTGAATATCAACATGCTGAGCGTCCGAAGTGCCGGCCGTACCGTAGAACGGGACTTCGAAATGCTGGGCCATCTGTGAAACGGCGGCATTGATCATCCCCCGTTCCACCGCGCCCCCGACATGGTCCATCGTCCGAAGGTTGGTGATGGAGCCGACACTCCCGCAGATGCCCGGGGCCCCTTTCTTTACGCTCTGAATCAACACAATCCCGGCAACGGTTTCGGTGATATGGGTAAGAACATTGCCTGCCAACGTTACCGGTGAGGTTGTACCGCATACCGGTTCGGTTGGGACGACAACCGGAATTCCGTTTTCAGCCAAGTAGCAGGTCATCTCGCCATACCGGTCATCAATTTTAAAGGGAGAAATAATCAGGGTGATGAATGAGATAAAAGGCCGCCGACGGAGAGCGGCTGCACCTCCTGCTATGGTTTCGGCCATTGTTACCACCTTTTTGCACCCTTCGAGAGAATAGATGCCTCCCATCACATGCTTTGTGGTGTTGTCCAAGGCGTGAAAAAATCGGTTGATATCGATGTGATCTTGATTTTTGATTTCATTAGGGAAAACATTGATCGTGAAAAGATGAATGTTTTCCAGCTCCTCAACCATCCTGGCGTTGAGAATGACGTCTTTCAGTGTGGATTGTACCCGCTTCCCGGTGTCGGGATCGAGGACATAAATGGCCGTCCCACCGGTACCGTAATGGACTTTGTTTTTCTCAAGCACGCAATCGTACTCACCGTTTCGGGAATAGAGGGTAACGGAAGAAGGGGTCGAATCCAAAGCATCTTCGACCATCGATCGAGGAAAGTGTACCAATCCGGCAGTGTCATCGACCTCCGCCCCCGCTTCGCGCAGGGCGTTTCTTGCAGTTTTCGAAAAGACGAGCATTCCCGATTGCTCGAGTATGCGGAAAACCGAATCAGCGATCTGCTTAACCGCGGTCTCGGAAAGCGGTTTGTATAGCGATCCGGGTAATCCGATATAGTTGGTTGTTTTCATAGTTCATAGTACTCCTTTCATATTAATCGAGAGGTGAACTCCTTTCAAAATTGGGATGTGCGGCAAGGGCCGACGAAACACACGAACAAGACTATCCGCTAACGCTTCTGTTTCGCAATCTGCAGGCCCCTCGGTGTGATGATCCGTTCAAACTCCTGCAGTAGTCCGTCCAGAATGACCGCTAAGGCGGCCGTGGGCGCCGCGCCTTGGAGAATCAGTTCCGTCACCCTCACCGCGATGCCGGTCACGATCAGCTCTCCCAGACCGCCGGCACCGATCATTCCGGCGACCGCCGCCGTTCCCACATTGAGAACGGTAGAGGTGCGGATTCCGGCGATGATTACCGGCCGCGCGAGAGGCAGCTCGATGCGAGAGGTTATCTGGGAGCTGGTCATACCCATCCCCTTCGCCGCCTCTTTAATCGAAGGATCGATGGTGTTGATACCGGCATAGGTGTTCCGTATAACGGGAAGCATCGCATACACGAAGAGGGCCACTACCGCCGCTTTATAGCCCATCCCTAAAAAAGCACCCGCGATTCCGATAAAGGCGAGAGACGGAATCGTCTGACCCACATTGGCGATCCCGATCAGGACCGGGGAGATGAACCTGAACGAATATCGAGTACTGAGAAAACCGATGGGGACCCCGACGGCGATGGCGATGGCTTCAGCCACCGCGACAATCTGCAGGTGCCGAAGCAGCGAGTTCAACACCTTACTCGGCGGTGCCAACTGGAAGATGCCCACCGATCCGAGCGACGTTATCCATACGGTAACACCCACCAAAACGGTAAGTATAGCGATCAAGACGAAATATTGTCGTATTCTCACAACATCTATCCCTTATTCTTGTATCTCTTTATCGCTTTCCATGTGCTTTCCTAAAACCTCTCTGATAATCTGGAAGGAAAGCACCCCGAGCAGCCTCTGATCGTCATCCAGTATGGAAAGGGTCCCGATGGCACTGTTGAGCATCATGGAGAGCGCCTCGTTTAACGGAGTGTCGGGTGACGCGGTTACCGTGGGGGGAGTCACGATCTCCTTGACCGAAGCAGTTCCCGTCAAATCATCGTACGTGACCCAGCCGATAAACCGGTTCTTCTCGTCAACGGCGATGGCCCACTGCTTCATCTCTTTCTGCATCTGTTTCTTTACCGTAGGGGGCGAATTTTCTATCTTCACGGTAAAGGGCGGGTCCCGCATCACGTCCTTCGCCTTATGAAGCCTAAGCCCTTTAAGGATACGGTCCGATCCCACGAAATCCCGAACGAATTCGTTTGCCGGCGCGTACAACAGTGTGGCGGGGTCGGCATACTGAATCAACTCTCCGGTTCGCATGAGGGCTATCCTGTCCCCCATTTTAATCGCCTCGTTGATATCATGGGTGACAAACGCAATCGTTTTTTTGATCTTTCCTTGAATTTTCAAAAACTCATCCTGCAGTTTATTTCGCGTAATAGGATCGATAGCACCGAACGGTTCATCCATGAGAAGGATGGGCGGATCGGCCCCTAAACAACGAGCCACACCGACACGCTGCTGCTGACCGCCGGACAGTTCGCTGGGGTACCGCTCCAGAAACGTTCCCGGGGCCATGCCCACCAGCTCCAACAGTTCGGCCGCCCGGTCCCGCTGTTTCTGTCTACTCCACTTCTTAAGCATGGGCACGGTGGCGATATTTTCCCACACGGTGAGATGGGGAAAAAGGCCGATGTTCTGGATCGCGTAACCGATGCCCCTTCGCAGTTCATTCTGGTCCTGCTGCATGATATCGACACCGTCAATGAGGATTCTCCCCGACGAAAGGGGGATAAGTCTGTTGATCATCTTCATACAGGTCGTTTTTCCGCAGCCCGAGGGGCCAAGAAAGACACAGAACTCACCTTGATCGATTTCGAGACTTAACGCTTTGACCGCTTCAGTCCCGTCCTGATACACTTTTCGTACATTCTCCAGTTTTATCACTGTTGTTTCCTCCCTATTCTAATCCCTTTGGGAGTGACCAGCCATTCTACCCTTCCCATCAATAAATCGATAATGATCGCTAAAACAGACACACAAAACGCACCCACAATGATCAGGTCGACTCGGTAATTCGCGATGCCCCGGAAAATGGGCTGTCCCAAACCGCCGGCCCCTATGTATGAACCGATAGCGGCTATCCCGATGTTCATGACGATCGCCTGCCGTAATCCGGCCATAATGACCGGGACCGCCAAGGGCAGCTTTACCCGCCCCAGAATTTGCAGTTCACTCATGCCCATGCCTCGTGCCGACTCGATTATCGCCGGATCAACTTCGACGATGGCTGTATAGGTGTTTCTAATGATAGGCAGAAGACCGTAGAGAGTGAGGGCAATGACAACAGGCAGAAATCCGATGGAAGGGAGAGCAAGGGCGTGAAGAATACCCATTAGAATGCCGTAGAGGGCAAGTGACGGGACGGTCATCATGATGCTGGCGAAGTAGATGACTGTTTCCGCCGCCTTCTCTCTGCCTTTACCGCTTATGATGATCCCGATACAGACCCCGATTACAACCGCGAAAAGATTGGCCACCACGATGATATAGAGGTGTTGGAGCGTCCATTCAATGATTTTATCGTAGTATTTTATGAAGTAATTCCATGAGTCAACCCACATAAGTCAACCGTACCTCTTCTCTATCTATAAAAAACCGCGGCGGACAATGTGCACTTTTCCAAAACCGCCGCGATCCTTTTCATAATTTAATCGATAAGCCCCTTCTCCTTCAGCCACTCCATTGCCGCTTCTTCCGGCTCTATCATCTCTACGTCGACTTTCGCGTTGAGAGCGGACATGGCAGAGCGTGCTTCCGCGGGACTATTCGGAAATGCACCGATCAGTTTGTTGAGTGCCTCATCCAAACCGGGGTTCGCTTCCAGCACTTCATACCGGGTGTAAGGCGCGAGATCGTAGGGAGGCCAGAAGTTTTTATCGTCTTCCAGCACAACCCAATTCTCTTTTTTGATGATGGCGTCTGTGCCGAAAACCATGGCCGCGTCGGCCCTGCCTTTGATAAGAGGTTCGTAGGAGAGGCCGGGAAGCGCCGTGCTGACAAACTCCGGTTTGAAGGCGAAACCGTAGTGCTGCTGCAGACCGAGAATACCGTCGGGGCGGGAGTAAAACTCGAAATCGCTTGCGAACCGTACTTCTCCTTCCTGGCTCTTCACGTATTCAGCGAAATCGCTTATCGTTTTCAGACCGTGTTCTTCGGAAAACTCACTGGTTATGGCTATGGCGAAGGTGTTGTTACACCAGATGGGGTCCATCCAGATAAGGCCCCGTTCCGCGTCGCTCTCTTTCGACTTTCGGTACATCTCCTTCGGCGATTCGCCCTTGAACTTATGCCCGGTGTAGCTGAGCCACTGGGTCCCGGTGTAATCCATACAGAGATCGAGATCACCGTTTTCCATCGCTTCGCGGAGGACCGTACTCGACATACCGGTCTTGAGTTCGACATCGAAACCTTGATCGTCAAGATAGAGATACATCAAATTACCTACTACGAACTGTTCCGTAAAGTTCTTGGTACCGATATCGATGGGCGCTTTGTAAGCAATGCCGGTCCCCTGTTCCTCTTCCTCAGCAGGCTGCTCCGCTTCCGCTGTTTTCTCCGTTTCCGTCGCTGCTTCCTGCTCAGGAGCCGGTTCCGCTTCCTTCTTGCCGCCGGCAAAAAGGACCGTACCGGTCAAAAAAAGTACAAAGAAACACAATAACATTTTTTTAAACATAACACACTCCTCATAAATTTTTCGTACATAACTAATTATAACAGAGCTTGCCCACGGGTCAAGGAACTTTTTTCAAAACATTTTCTAAAAAAGCAAAAATTTACAAAAGAATGGTTACTGACGGTAATTGAGGCTGTCCCGTAACCTCGAACTTAAAAGGCGAACTGGAATGGGTGCTATATGAGAACAGTTACACCGTAACGGGAAAATTGGGGGTCCGCGGTAACGATGGGAAAGTTTTTTATGAGAGCGGTGGCAATGATTATTCTGTCCGCGGGATCGGAATGGATCCGTGGTAGAGATACGGCACGGAGCAAAATATCGTCTGAAATAGAAATACAATCAATGTGATGGTGCTTGATGACTTTTTTCCACCACTCATCTACCGGCATTGAAAGAGTAAGTTTCCTTTTTGCCGCTTTAACACCTATTTCAAAGGCCGATATAGCGGATATAGAAATAATAGGAGCTGAATTGATTTTCTCAAGAATGGCAGCACTTAATTTTCTTTGGTCTCCGGCTATCCACAATAGCGCGCATGTATCAAAGAGCATTTCAATCGATCTCTCCCCATTCATCTTCCTGCAATACTTCAACAGGATCGTAATTTATCGATATTTGAGAAAGGACCGGATCGGTAACTGTTCTTTTTTCAGGGATGTAGGGAGAAATTCGTGCAATCGGTTCACCATTTTTACAAATAAGGTACGTTTCTCCTTTCGATATCTCCCGAAGTATTTCAGAGAGTCGTGTTTTTGCTTCATGGGTATTAACACTTTTCATAATTTTAGTCTAATGAACTTAGTTTCATTAGTCAATAACCACCTGCAAACAGACTGTGTGAAAAGTAACTGTTTTCGTATAACTATGCAAAAGAAGCGCTTCTGACCTCCGGGTATCGAAATGTGATCGTAATGTGCTGTGAAAGGTTATGAAGACCGTCAATACAATCGTTCACATTTCGAATTGCCGGCTCTTGACCATCCCTTTTGTGCGGTTTTATGATGGAATGACGTACTGAATCACGCGTTCGAGAGGATAGATGAGGCCGCCATGAGTTTTTTCGAGTTTTTTATTCCCACGAAAGTCTTTTTCGGGATCAACCGCATCGATACCGCGGGCGATATTATCAAAAAGGAGCAAAAAGGGAGCAACATTGCCCTCCTCTATGATGATTCCGATTGGATGCAGCCGTTATACAATCGGATAATCGGAAGCATAAAAAAAGCGAAACTCGATCTCGTTGCCTCCTATTCAGGCATCCACCCGAATCCGAAACTCTCGGAATGTAAAACCGGGCTGGAAATAATTCGGAAAGCTGAAGTAGAGGTGTGCGTCGTCATCGGCGGAGGATCGTACCTTGACGCGGCAAAATGGATCGTCGAACGGTCCGATTGCAGACTGTTTATAGCCATCCCCACGACCGCCGGTACAGGCAGCGAGATAAACGAATGGGCGGTCATAACGGATGATGAAACCCATGTTAAAAACAGCATCCAGTGCCGTGCCGCGGACATAACCCTACTCGATCCGACCGCTACCGTCCTGTTACCGCCGACATTGACGCTCTTTTCCGGGATGGATGCTTTTTCCCACGGCATGGAGGCGTATCTGTCGAAAAACGCCAGCCCTCTCACTGATATGCTCGCGTACGCGGCGTGTAAAAAAATTATCGAAAACATGGAAACCTGTATCGAAGACGGTAATAATCTGACGGCCAGGTCCGAATTGTTGGAAGCTTCCGTTTTTGCCGGCGCGGCAATGCTCAACGCGGGGTTGGGTATTCTCCACTGTATCTCCAACCTGGTCCCCGGGTTTTTTCCTCAATACTCGCATGGCTATGTGTGCGGGTCGCTTATAATCCCGACGCTGGAGTTCAATAAAAATGCGGTAACGGAAGAAAAATACGCCCACATGTATCCGTTGGCAGTCAAGGCGGACCGGATTCTGAAACAATCCATGAAACAAAACGGCATTGGACCTCTTGTGCTCGAAGAAGAAAAACTATCAACTCTGGTCCGCTACGCTGCAACCAACGTAAACCGTCACTCCAATCCGCGTGCAGTGACCCCGGAAAATGTTGAACGTCTTATCCGGGAACAATTTACAATCGGCCGGTGCAACGGCACGAACAGGAAGGAACCATCATGAAAAAAACCAATCCGGAACATCCTCCGCTGCTGCGTATCAATCTGACAAGTGAAGAGGCGGCCCCCCATGAGATATCTGAAACAGAGAAGAGACGGTTTATAGGAGGAACAGGCTTGGGCGCCCATTTTCTCTTTACGAATCTTCCCGCAGGGGTTGATCCTCTCGGACCGGACAATGTCCTCTTGTTTTTTACCGGACCGTTCTCGGGGACTCCGGTCCCCTGTTCGGGACGGACCAGTGTTATGGCGAAATCACCCCTTACCGGTATTTGGGGCGAATCGGATGTCGGCGGCGTCTTCGGCCGGCACCTTTTCCGACTGGGGTTCTTCGGTATCGTTATTGAAGGATCGGCATCGTCCCTCCGATACCTTGTCGTCTCCGAAAACGGCGCCGCTTTCAAGGATGCGGGTGAGCTTCAAGGCAAAGATACCTATGAAACTCACGCGTTACTGCAACAGCACCATGGGGACTCTATTTCGACCATGAGCATAGGAGAGGCAGGAGAACGACTCGTTCCTCTTGCAGGCATTGTCTCCGACGGGAAGGACGGAAGAATAGCGGCGCGGGGGGGATTGGGTGCAGTCATGGGTTCAAAAAGACTCAAGGCTGTGGTCGTTACGAAGGGAGCAGGAGGTCGGTCCGCCGGCCAACCACCTTCCCCTTCGGCATCGCAGCGTGTTTATATTGCCGATAAAGTCGATCTTACCTCCTCGATTCGAGAAAGCGTTAAAACAATCACGGCCAATTCGGAGGCGCTCCAACTCGACGGCACCTCAGGCGGTGTAATGGCGTGTCACTATTTGGAGGACTTCCCTCTGAAGAATTGGCAACTGCGGCAGTGGCCCGAGGTAGAGCCGCTCGACGGCCCAAATATGACGGAAACGATTCTGACCTCTCGTTACCACTGTGCCAACTGCCCCATCGGCTGCGGTCGCGTGGTCCAGGTATCAAACGGACCGTACGCTACACCGGATAAAGCGGCAGGACCGGAATACGAAACGATGGGATCGTTGGGCGGCAACCTGATGATAAACGATGGAGAGGCTGTCGCGAAAGCGAACGACCTCTGTAACCGCTACGGCATGGATACCATATCGGCCGGTCAGGTATTAGGTTTTGCCTTTGAAGCGTTTGAACGTGGATACATCACGGAAACAGAGACAGACGGATTGACTCTGACGTGGGGCGACGGCGAAACGGTAATCAAACTGATCCATATGATGGGGGAACGGAAGGGCTTCGGCGCGGTTTTGGGGCTGGGAGTACGGGGGGCATGTGAACGCCTTGGAATAAATGAGCCCTCATTGCAGATGCATGTCAAAGGGATGGAACTGCCCTCTCACGATCCCCGAGCTTTCGTCTCTGTTGCCTTAGGTTACGCGACCAGCCCGCGGGGGGCCTGCCACTTGCAGGCATACTCGCACGGACTGGAAGCGTGGTACACGCTTGAAGAGCTGGGATTTCCCGAAATCCTGGACCGTTTCACACTGGAACGAAAAGCGGAGCTGACCGCCGTCATGCAGAACCTGATGAGTGTTTTCGATTCGCTTAAACTGTGTAAGTTCCTGCTCCCGGGGGGCTTAAAAATCGCGACTGTGGTACGTTGGCTGAACGATGTAACCGGGTGGGATTATACGCGGGAAGAACTGCTCACCACGGGTGAACGGATATTCAATCTGAAGAGGCTGTTTAACATTCGTGAGGGAATTTCATCTGCCGACGACACACTCCCCGAACGGTTTACAACGGGACCGGGCGGGAAACACCTGAAGCGTCTCTTAGCCGAATATTATCAGTTGAGAGGATGGTCCGAGACGGGTATACCCGCATCTGAAACGGTGGAGCGTCTCGGACTCTCCGATGTCGTATACTAATCAGGCTTTCGCTTCCACCTGTTCCTTCTCAGGCATCTCATAAACGATACAGTCCTTCTTGTAGGTGCGTTCGGGAAGAACGATCAGTACGTTCGCGGCATCGTTTCCGTAGGCGTACGGCGCATGGTGCCACACTCCCGGCCGCAACACCACCATCGTTCCTTTCGGTACTCGAAAAACTTCAACGTCCTCACTCTCGATATCTTCCGGAGTCGCGGGAGCAACATGGATGAGCGCGTCCGAATCGAGGGGCAGGATCCCTTCGCCGCAGTCATTGTGATACTCGGAGGTATCGACCACCAGCGGCCGTTTCTCAACCCTGCACACGGAAAAAGAAGCTGTTGTTGAACTGCCCAAATCCAGCTGAATCATGTCCCTGAAAAACTCGATGGGCGCGTCCCCGATTTTCGGTGTTTCGGGATTTATCATGTTGGTAAAACCTCCGTACGGTGAGAAAGCGTCGGTAGAAAGTTCTTTAATTTTCGTTGTTTTCATTTTCTTTGCTCCTCAGTTTTATGGGTATGGTTTATCTTAGTGAAAGAGTCGTCGCTATGCAATAAGATGTTCTCTAGAGGCGAGAAAGCAGGCAAAACGCTCTATACTATCTCTATCCACGGCATGTTGGTAGAATGCATTTCTAAAACGATGGCATCGGCTTGAGCAATAACGGAATCATCTATACTGTGCGTGTATGAATATTTTTTCCTTTACCGATGTCGGCCTTACCCTGATCAACGAACCGATATTCGAAGACGTTACCCTCGGCATCAATGAGGGAGAAAAGATTGGTCTTGTCGGTAGGAACGGCTCGGGGAAAACGACATTCTTAAGGCTGCTCCGGGGGGAACTCGAACCGGACAGCGGCGCGGCGGCCCGGAATAAAACGGTAACGGTAAGCTCCCTCGAGCAGCGGCCGGAAGTCACTCCCGATATGACCGTGGAGGAATTTTACCGTTTAGGGGACGGCCCGCTGATCGAGCTTGCCCGGGAATACGAGGAGGGTGTCCATGCCGTGCATGACGGTCGGGGTGCCGATGATCGACTCTCCGTGCTGACGGTGAGGATGGAACGTGAAGGGGGCTTTACCGCGGAACAGGCTTATCTTTCCTATTGCAGGGAGCTTGGTCTGCAGAATCCCGCAGCTGAAATGGGGACACTCTCCGGCGGAATGGTGCGTCGGGCCGCCTTATCGCGCACCCTCGCTTCGGGAGCATCGTTTTTTACCTTCGATGAACCGACGAACCATCTCGATCTCGATTCTATCGAGTGGCTTGAACAAAAATTGAAAGAGGGGGTGGAAGGTTTCGTCCTCGTGACCCACGACCGGAGCTTTCTCGATGGGGTGTGCTCTTCAATTATCGAAATCGATAGGAACCGGCTTTATAAGTACGAGGGGAATTATTCGGTATACCTTGAGAAGAAAACGGCGAGACGGGAAATCGAGGAGCGGGCGGAGCAGCGGCGAACGGCCGTATTACGGCGGGAACTGGAATGGCTGAAACGGGGACCGAAGGCGAGAACAGGGAAGGACAAAGGCCGGAAAGACCGGATTCATGATTTGCTGGATACGGAGGTACAGAGGGAAGCGGCGGCCCGGGAGTTTACCTCTATCGATCTCAGGTTGGGGAAAAAAGTGCTGGAACTGGAGGATATTTCAAAATCCTTTGACGGAAAGACGGTGATACGCCCCTTTTCCTACAGTTTTCAGCAGGGGGAGCGGATCGGGGTGATCGGGCCTAACGGCTCCGGGAAGAGCACCTTCCTCGATATACTGTCAGACCGGCTACAGCCGGACGGGGGATTGGTGAATCCGGGGGTCAACACCACGTTTGCGTATCTCGATCAGACCGGCAAGAGCGCGGATAAAGGTCAGACTGTGCTGGAGTTTATTACCGCTGCTGCCGAACGGATACCCACGGCGGATGGCGGTTCGGTTTCCGCCGAGCAGTTTCTCGAGAGCTTCCTCTTTTCCAGGCCGATGTTTTCCCAACCCATCGGGACACTCTCCGGCGGGGAGTTCAGGCGGCTGAGTCTTATCCGGGTGCTGGCTTCGTCTCCGAATTTTCTGCTCCTCGATGAACCGACGAACGACCTCGATATCGACACGATCCGTCAGCTTGAAAATTATCTTCTCGACTTTCCCGGCTGTATTCTTCTGGTTTCCCACGACCGGAGTCTGCTGAACCGGACAACCGATTATCTGTTTATTTTTGACGGGAACGGGGGAATACAGAGTTTCCTGGGTGATTACCGGAAGTATCAAGACCTGCTTCGGAAGGAGCAGTCGGAAACGCCGGGACGCGGTAATTCCGGGCGAAAGGAAAAACCGAAGCGGAAAAAAGCCGGGCTGACGTTTAAAGAGCGGCAGGAGTATGACGCGCTTCTCGACGAGATAAGCAGGCTGGAAGAAGAGAAAGTCCGGATCGAGGAGTGGTTCTCCGGCAGTTCCCACGATCCGAAGGAGCTGGAGGAGAATACGCTCCGCTATAATGAACTCGAAACCCTTATCGAAGCGAAAACCGCCCGCTGGGAGGAACTTGCCGAACGGGTATGACAAACGAGATAATTGCAAAAATCCGTTTTACTCGGCCGCTTTTCGAATTGGCGGGCCGATACGGTGCAGGCGCCACTTTTCCATCATCTAGACAGTCTATGCGGTCTAAGCGTTTTTTCTGGTAATCATGATCTTATGGATTTGGGCCACAACCATTCCCGCGAGGATGAGTGAAGCCCCTAAGAGGGTTCGCGCGGTTACCGGTTCGGAAAGGAGAAGCCATCCTCCGAAAAAGGCGAAGGCCGACTCCAGACTGAGGATGATGGCGGCGTGACCCGGCGGTGCGTCTTTCTGTCCGATCACCTGCAAGGTGTAGGCAATGCCCACCGAACCCAATCCGCCGTAGAGTATGGGAACTGCCGCGCTCAGGATATCTTCAAGCACCATTGTCTCACGGACAAAAGCCACAATAAGACAAAACAGAGCACAGACCAGAAACTGGACGATGGAAAGGGGCACGGCGGGGGTCTTCGGAGAGAGCCGCCCGATGACCAAGACGTGGACGGCAAAAAAAACCGCGCAGATAACTTCGAAGAAGTCGCCCCGCGACATCATCAATCCCTCGACGGAGCTTAAAAAATAGAGCCCGACAACGGCGAGAAGCGCCCCGATCCACACACCTGTTCCGGCCCGATGACGAAAGAGGAGACCTAAAATCGGTACGATGATCACGTACAGACCCGTGATGAAACCGGCGTTGCCGGCTGTGGTAGTGAGAAGTCCCACCTGTTGAAAGGAGGCCGCGAGGAAGAGGACCGTACCGGCTAAAAGTCCGGAAAGAACGATACGCCGGGTCTTTACGGGAATTCCCGCGGCTTTCTCGGTGACATCTCGTGATTGGGTAGCCCCGGAATCGTTCTGAGTAAATTTCCGTCGGGGCATGCGGATGAACAAAAACGGGACAAGCGATAAACCACCCAACGCGAAACGTACGCCGTTAAAGGTAAACGGGCCGACATGTTCCATTCCCGCCCGTTGGGCGACAAAGCCGAATCCCCAAACGACCGCGGTTAGTAGCATCAATAGGTCGGCTTTTGCTGTTTTCGAGATCATGAAATACTCCGGTACGTTATTTTTTTTAGCTTAATCGGTCGGATTGCTAAATTCGCACGGAACATTGGTTTGACACAAGCCGCACCCCGGAATTTCCACCCCGTACTTCAATTTTACATAACCGATAGCTTCATGCTGATACGAGCGACACAGTTCTTTATCGTGGCCTTTTTTCGTGATAGCGCCGCCGGGGCATCGATCGATACAGGAACGACAGCTTCCGTCAAAATAGTAGAGACAGTTGGCGAAGGGGCCTTTCGTTCGTTCGTCCGGTTCAAGTGCGCAATCGGTAACAACACTTCCGCAGCGGTGCGCGATTCCCCGCTCGGTTATAAAACCGTCCGAAAGGCTGAAAGTCCCCAGCCCTGCCGCGTAGGCCGTATGCCGTTCCGACCAGTTGGAATAAAGACCTTTATCGTTTTCCGAAACCGTAAAGTAGGGTTCAAGCATGGGTGCTACGGCTCGGAATCCCCTCTCTTGAAAAAGGGCAACCACGAACCTCCGCATCGCAGCATTGAACTTCTCTCCATACCACCGGGTATGTGCCCATGCCCTCGAAGGCTCGGCATCTTCGCTGCGGTTAGAAACCCGGGTGCTCTCGCTAATAGGGAGGATCCAGCTTACAACGGAGAGTTTTTTCGGCAGCTCGTTACGTGCCAATTCCATAGAACGACAGAACGCTTCCGCAGGGGTATAATAGGAAGGGTCGATTATGGTTTTATACTCTTCAAAAAGGGTGTCATAGCCGTCGGCGGTCTGCACCAGTGGTTCGTCGAAGAGGTGAGCATCCGCAAACCGCGCCCCGGAAGCCGCCCCATACGGCAGGCGATTGTTCGGGCTTATCGCGACAAACCGCTGTATTTCCTGTATGATGTCGCTTTTCACCGTTACTCAAGCCCTAGTTTCTTCATATTGTTATAAGAAATGGCGATCGATTCAAAAAGAGAACGGTCACCAAAAGGTTTGTCCTGTTCCACGACGTACCACCTGACACCCGCGTAACGGCACGCCTCTACAATCTCAGTCCAATCCAGGTTCCCTTCCCCCACTTCCGCGAACACTGGCTCATGGTTCAGGATTGCGTAATCTTTCAGATGAATCACCGGTATTCTGTCCTTAACATTGTGGATCCACGAGACGGGATTCTGTCCTCCTGCCTGTACCCAGTAGGTATCGATTTCAATCGACACAAGCTTAGGATCGGTGTATTCAAGAAGCTCTTCTAGAAACGTTTTTATGTTAAACCGTTCGAACTCTTTATGATGATTATGATAGCCAAGTTTGATGCCTTCCATATCCAGACGCCGTCCTATATCGTTCAACTCATCGGCGAGCACCTTAGCACCGTCGGAGTGCCAATACTCCTCACCGGGATAGGCCAAGGCGACAAAATCGCACCCGTACGTTTTCTGTTTGAGAATAACCGACTGGAGGTTTTTTTTCAGATCGGTTATGGAAGCGTGGGTCGCGCAGCAGAAGAGACCGTGTTTTTCCAAGAGTCCTCTCACCGCATCGTTATCTATCGGGCCGATCCCCGATATTTGTACCGCTTGGTAGCCCGTCTGTTTGAGCGTATTCAACGTTCGGTCGAGATCATCCGCTGTTTGGCACTGTTCCCTCAATGAATAGAGGGTCGCAGCAATGTGACTTTTCGGTATTTCCATTCTAGTCCGTCCTTTCTAAGCCGATATGAGGTCGACGCGTCGATCCACAGCCGACGTATCCGATTAAAGCGAGTATAACACGGTTTTCCCTCATTTGCCCAGAGGGGGCGGTTTTCAGGCCACTCACGCTCCAACTGATTCCGCAAGCCGTTGAATCAGTCGAAAGTTTTCTATCGGTGTTCCGCGGGGCGCGGTGTCGGCACTGCCTAACAGCATGCCCGGGTACGATCGAAGCCGTTGTAAAAGTTCGGTGATATAGCGTTCGAGCGATTCCGTGTCCCTGTCGATAAACCTCGTCGGATCGATCCCTCCGACGATCGTCTTATTCGGGAGCAGCTCGGCAGCGGTATCGATGGGAAGGTCGCCGGTGGGCGGCGGGGAGATATCGGTAATCCCTTCAAACTCGCCTCTGTTAAAGTCGTCGACAAAGGCGTGGAGCTTCCCGCACATATGGACGAGGTAGATTTTATCAGCGGCCCGCAAAACGCGGGCATATTCGTTAAGGCACGGCAAACAGTACTTTTTAAAGATATCCGGCGATAACAGTGTCGAAGAGGTGTTCTCATAGTTAACGATCACCTTCGCCGGTGAACGGGTTAGGGCCTCCACGAAACGGAGCTGCGACTGCTGCATCCGTTTTAGAATGTCATCCACTATTTCCCGATAATCCTGGAGCAGATAGTAGGTGTTCTCAAGCCCCCACCACGATTCGATAAGCTGCATGATCGGCGTGTTATGAAAGGAGGTGGTCGCTATTCCGTCCTCCCCCACTGCCGCCTCCGCGGCCAAGAAGTTGTCGAAATCCGGTTCGGGCAGTTCAGCGGAGAGGTGTTCTATGGCGTAGTGAAAAATCTTCAATTCTTCACCGTCGTTCACCAGGTGTTTCATGGGATGGGGGATCCACCCTTCGCTCCCGGTAAAGCCCCATGTAGCGTCCACGCTGCCGAGTGGTGTTTCCAATTTTTCGTACAGCCTGGCTGCTTCGAACTTCGATGTGACGGTCACCGTCTCGTCGAACCGTCCGTACCCTTCCACATAGGCGCTGTTTTGGGCCATCGGTTCGTAGACCGGAACGTGGCGCAGCATGATGTCACACCCGATCATCCGGTGTGCCGGCAGCATTCCCCGCCAATAGGAGTCGTTTTTTCGTTCGGTAGGAATCACCTTCTTTATCTCGGGGGCCATGTCCAGCAAGGTGTAGGTATCGATCAAGGGGACGAACGGTATCCGGTCCACCGGTTTTCGTTCAATCGCGGCCATGATCCTTTCCCGCCGCGACATAGGTGATGTCGTTTTGGATGTCGTATCAGTACGCGCCATATTTCCTCCCTTCATCGAGCATGGTAAGATAGTTTTCAACGGGGATGTAATTGGCTATGCTGTTTCCTGAACCAAGGGCCCATCCTCCGCCGGGCGCGCAGACATCGATCGTCTGTCTGACCCGTTCACGTATCTCCCGTTCCCCGGCACGGCAGAGAAAATCGACATCAATCCCGCCTAAAAGTGCCACTCGTTTTCCGTACTGTTTTTTTACTTTCGTAATCGGCAGAATGGCATCTTCGAACGAATGTTTGGCATCGATCCCCACGTCGTCGATCAGATCGTCCATGACCTCTTTTAAGTTGCCACAGGAATGGAGCAGGAAGGGCAGACCGTGTTCGTGTGTTATCTCCGCCAGCTTCTTCTGTTTCGGGAAAACATAGGTGCGTAGTTTTTCGGGAGAAATCATGGTCGCGGATTTGAAACCCATATCGTCTCCGAGCCACAGCGCGCCAAGCCGGGGCATATCGGCGACGGCGGTCCAGATGCCTTCCAGCATCTCCCCAACCTTGTCCGAGACAGCTTTGACCAGGTCGGGATCGTCTTCCAGGTTCATGGCCAGATTGATCATTCCCATCAACCACATCATGTTCTCCATCTGACCGCCGGGGCCCATAAAAATAATTTTCATACCCTCCGGAAGATGTTCGGTCACAAACTCCAGGTGAGAGAAATCGACATCCGATACCTTCGGCCAGGGATAGTTTTCAAAATCTTCCCACGAACCGAGCACCCCCTGCTGCTCGTCCACCCAAGCCCGGTCCTGCTGGGCAATCGATGCCGTGTTGGCGGCGGTATGAAAGGTGAGGGTGAACACGAGTCCGCAGGGAACGGTCATATAGTCGTATCCGGTCTCGTGCCAGAACCGAATGACCCGCTTCCACTGCTTTTCCCACTCGGTCCGGTTCTCAGGGCTGCGGTCGTATAAGACTTGCCTGGAAATCGGTTCTCCTATCATCGCTTCCATTATTTCGGGATCGGCAAACAGCTCCACGAACGGGACCCTGTCCGGTTCGCCCTGGTTGCGTAACACCTTTTCTAAACGTTTAAAATCGGGTTTGGGATTTTGAAGTAGCATGATTGTCCTCCTATCCTTTTATTCCTGATCCCATCGTACTCTGAACGAACCACCGCTGCAAAACGATAACGAGAATGAGAATCGGGATGACGGCCAGAGAAGCCCCCGCTATTTCGAGATGCCTGCTGGTACTCCCGTAGCCGGAAAGTCCCAACACCATCAGATTGATGGTCCAATTGTTCCGATCGCTTAGAATGATCATGGGCCATAAAAGATCGTTCCAATGGTAGAGAAAGGTGAAAGCACCGAGCGTTGCGAGTCCCGGCCCCACCTGCGGGAGAATGATCTGATAATAGATCCTGAACTCCGATGCCCCGTCGATTCGTCCGGCCGCGATAAACTCATCCGGAACATCGAACATAAACTGCCGCATCAGAAAAACACTGTATGCTGTGGCAATGTAGGGGAACAGCACACCAATTAATGTATTGCTGATTCCTATCTTTTGGGTCATCCAGAACCAAGGGATAACATTGATGAAGAACGGGATCGAAATTGATGAGAGCAGAAAGGTAAAGAGGAGGTTGCGCCCCTTAAACCGAAACTTCGCAAATCCGTATCCTGCCAGCGACCCGGTAAAAAGGACCGTTGTGGTCCCCAGACCGGCGACGAAAACGGTCCGCAGATAGGGGCCGAACTGGTGAAGTTTTTCCCACGCTATCCTGTAGTTTTCCCATTGCGGTACCGCGGGGACGAGCCGTGCGGGCTTAGTGACCGATTCCAGATCAGTCATGAGCGACATGGATAACATGTAGAAAAAGGGAAAAGAGATAAACACCACAACAGCCGTTAATACAAAATAGATGAAAAAGAGTCTGATATTATCTATTAATCTGAATCGTCCGGTAGCTGCATACGCGTACATCGTCCTGTCCCTCCTACGTTTGCTGACGCAATAAGCGTAATTGGATTAATGACATGGCGAGTATAAAGGCAAAAAGGATGAAGGCCATAGAGGCCCCCATTCCTGCCCGGCCGTTGACAAAGACATTTTTATACATGTGGAGGACCACACTGTTGGTGGCGTTTGCCGGACCTCCTTGTGTTGTCGCCCAAATAAGGTCGAAGACCTGCAGACCGGTAATAGTACTGATAACGATTACGAAGGCGAGGACCGGCTTAAGGAGAGGGAGTTTGATATGCCACAGCATCCTCGGTCCCGTCGCGCCGTCGACCAATCCTGCATCGATCAGTTCATCCGGAATTCCCTGCAGCGCCGCGAGAATGAGAATGGCATTATACCCCATCGATTGATAAATGCCGATAATGGCAATCGCGGGCAGGGCATAGTTGGGATTGGTAAGCCAGCCGACAGGCTGAAAATCGAACACTCCAAGCATGGTGTTGAGAATTCCGTATTCCCGGTCATAGATCATGTACCAAATTCGAGAGAGGACGACTTTCGAGGTCGCCATCGGCAGAAAGAGGGCAATCCGCCACGCCTTTAACCCTCTCAAGCGTCTGTGGTTTAAAAGAAGCGCTAAGATAAGCCCCAATGAGACGCTTCCAATGACCCGGGTGGCAGCGTAAAAAATCGATATTTTAAGCGCCTCTTTGAACTTTGTATCGATGGTAAGAATATAGGCGTAATTTTTAAACCCGATCCATTTCGCGTCACTGAGCTCGGCAAGGGGGTTCCATTTATTGAGGCTCAACCAGAAATTAAAGAAGAGCGGTCCTACGATGATAAACGCCACGAACAGGACCGCGGGCAGGACGAATATGAGGCCCCACGTGTTCCACTTTTTTTCCAGAGAAACCTGTTTTTTTCTCCTCAATGTCAGCTCCATCTTCCATTCACTCCTTGTACCAGGCCTTTGCACGCTTTAGTGTACCTCAAAATCTGAAAAAAAGGGGGGCCTTTCTTGTTTTTCAACAACAGGTGTCCCCCCTCTAACTTCTCTTCAGGAACGTTTAGGGCGCTTGAATAAGAGCGTCAGCCTCTCGTGCCGCATCGTCCAACGCCTGTTTCGGTGTCTTGTCCTTAAACCATGCCTTCTGTATCTCGGTATTAAGGATTTCTACGATCTCATTGTACGAAGGCGGTGCCAACGGCGCCTGCGCGTATTCGTGCGATTTTACAAAAGCGGCCATAAAATCTGTCTGGAACTCTTCCGAAAGGGCTTCGAGGTCGGGATAACTCGCCGGTATGACACCCCAGTTGCTGAAGTAAAAGTCAGCCGCATGGGAAGGCGCGCCGTCCCGCGGTTTATTGTACCAGTAGCAGAACTCCCACGCCTCTTTCTGATGTTCGCTGTTCGCGTTGGCAAAGGCGAACCAGCTGTAGGTAATAGCGCCGGATTCTTCGCCCTGACCGTGGGGCATCGGGACCGACATATACGCTTGCGGATCGTTATACGTGAGCAGGTAATAACGGACCCAGTTGGGAAGGACCGTCATGGCCACCCTGCCTTCGTACCAGTCGGCGTAGGCCAGTTCGGGATTGAAAATACCCTCATCGATCATTCTCATCCATAGCTCCAGTATTTCCACTCCTTCAGGTTTGTTAAACGCCGAAAGCCCTGTTTCCGGGTCCCACATGGAACCGCCGTTCGAGAAAAGGAACGACATGAACGGCAGAAACTGATTGTTCAGGTTCCCTACCCATTCAGAGAATCCGTATTGCGTTACATTGCCGTCAGCGTCTTTTTTTGTCATCTTTCGGGCATATTCGTACAGTTCGTTTAATGTTTCAGGCGGCCGGTCAAACCCTGCTTCTTCCAGTGCCGCCTTCTTCACGATAAGCAGTGTCGGGTTGTTGTCCATGGGGATTCCCCAAATCTGATCTTTGTAGGTCACCGTATTGATAACACTCGGTGGACTATTCTCTTTTACAAACTCCACAATTTCCATCGGCGGTGTCGAGGTGATCCCCGTTTCCACCAAGTTCCCGACCCACCACGCGGGCAGCAGGTAGACGTCGGGCGGATCGTCCGCCATACGGTCGGTCGCCACCCGTGCCTGAAGCTCTCCGAACTGCGTCGGTGTATGTTCCACCTTCGCAACCCCGGGGGTCTCCTCCGCGAATTGGTTGCATAGCTCGACAAACTGACTTCCCGTATCCTCGTTCGAAAGGTGGGTCGTAACTTGTAAGACGACCGGTTCGGCGGAAGCTGCAGCGTCACCTTCCTGTTGTCCACCCGCCCACGCTGCTCCGGCTACAATACAGACGATAGCACATATCGCTATCCACTTTCTTTTTCTCAACATAAAAGTTCTCCTCCTAAACCACGGCATCAGCACACAGTATAGTATATTGCGCATTCGCCGTAATTTTTGTATTATTTTATGTCAGCCGGGTTGCTTCTGCAATCAAAATAGTATGATTTTTTATTAAAAAAGTATTGTATTTATCCGACAGCTCAAGGAGTGGCTCGATATATGGAAGCTTCGGTCATGTATCAGTACACAAAAACCGATCCCTGCAATACCATCTTCTTCGGTTCGGAATCTCCTCAGTACGTGCATAACTACTGTACATCACCGATGCACTTCCACGAATGTGTCGAGCTGATCTATTTTAGCGAAGTAAACGCGAAGATGTGGATCGACGGCACATATACACCCCTTAAAGGACCTCATCTTATCTATATCCCCCCGATGGCAGTCCATGAGTTCATTCTGGAAGGTTTTATTGGTCAGTGGTTCCTCATCCAGTTCAATGAGAAAGCTCTCGGCCCATACCCGAGCGACAACGAGGTGCCGAAGAATCCATACTGTCGGGCCATGGACCAGTCGGAACAAGCATACGTGTTTTCCTTCCTCAATTGGGCATGGGAGCAAAACAAAATAAGGGAGAAGGAAACGCTTCCTTTTGAGGCGTTGAAAATTGTCTGGGATTGGACCATACAAAATGTTTCGACGTCGACCGCCGAGGCACCTGATCGGAAGGGCGTTCCAAGAACCGCAGCCGACACCCCCTATCAAAGGAAAAACCTGTTTACACCGCTTCTCGAGTATTTAGAGAACCATGAAATCTACCATATCAATGTCGATAAAGCGGCCTCACTCTGCTGCCTTTCCCGGTCCCACTTCATGAAGCTTTTTAAAGAATGTTTTCATCTTACCTTTAACAAGTTTTTACTCCAGAGAAGGATGAAGGCCGCCCTGTACATGCTTGCGCATGAAGACATCGATGTAACGGAGGTCTCCTATCGTCTTGATTTCAGCAGCCCGGCCTACTTCTCTAAGATGTTCCATGAAACGTTCGACCTGACTCCGACCGAGTTCATCCATTCCACAAATCCACAAAAGACGTCAGTCAATATCGGGCCGCTGACACCCACCTAAAAATTAGCTTTCAGGCACTGTTTTACCGTATTTTTGCAGGTACTCTTTCACCGGCTCCGGGGGGTCTTCACCTTCGGGTACGAAGATGAGGGACGCCGAATTGATACAGAACCGTAAACCGGTCGGTTCCGGACCGTCCCGAAACACGTGACCGAGATGCGAGCCGCTGGATGAGTCGACCACTTCAATCCGCTGCATTCCATGGCTGTTGTCGGCAATAAGCCTTACCGCATCCGGGGAGACCGGTTCAAAGAAACTCGGCCAGCCTGTCCCGGAATCGAACTTTGTATCGGATTCAAAAAGCGGCTGTCCTGTTGCCGCGGAATAGTAGGTCCCTTTTCGATGTTCATCGTAATATTCACCGGTAAAGGCCCGTTCGGTCCCCTTCTCTCGCAAAATAATGCATTGGTCCTCTGAAAGCCGTTCGTTCCACTCCTCATCGGGAAGATCGATCGGATAGGTATGATCGGCTTCTTCAGTATATACTTTCATTCCGAGTAATTCCATTGATACATCATCCTCCTTCGATTGTTGTTTTCCTTCCTTTTCTCCTCCACCTTGTGCAAAAAGCGTTACGCCGGCGAAAAGGAAAAAGAGAAAGCCTGTAGTCGCGAAAATGATCGCAAAGAGTTTATTTCGTTGTCTCTTCGTATATTTATTACTTTTCATGTAAACAATATACTAACGTAAAATGTCGAAAGCAAAGTCATTTTGTCATAAATGGTAGTGGTTTACTTCTACTCATTGCTCATTCCGGCATTTTTATGTAACAATATAACTGGACGAACGTTTACGATTATTTTCGGAGGAGGAAAGGAATCTATGTCCGTATTAAAGGTCAAAACTGCAGATGAATGCGCGTATGACTGTATTTCGCTGGGAGAGATAATGCTTCGTTTCGACCCCGGATTCGGCCGGGTAAGAACGGCACGAGAGTTTAAGGTGTGGGAAGGAGGCGGAGAGTACAACGTGACCCGCGCGCTCCGCAAATGTTTCGGTATGCGTACCGCCGTGGTGACCGCGTTCGCCGATAACGAAATCGGCCGTCTGGCTGAAGATTTCATCATGCAGGGCGGCGTGGACACCCGGTTCATCCGGTGGGTGCCGTATGACGGTATCGGTAGGACCGTCAGGAACGGACTCAATTTTACCGAAAAAGGTTACGGTCTTCGTGCCGCGCTGGGAACGTCCGACAGGGGAAACACCGCTGCAAGTCAGCTCAAGAAGGGAGACATCGATTGGGAAGAGATCTTCGGGAAATACGGTGCCCGTTGGCTCCACACCGGCGGCATTTTCGCGGCCCTCTCCGTAACCACCCCGGACGTTCTCGAGGAGGCGATGAAGACCGCGAAAAAACACGGTACCTTTATCTCCTACGACCTCAACTACCGCGGCTCACTGTGGAAATCGATCGGCGGCAAGGAAAAAGCACAGGAAGTAAACCGGATGCTTGCCCAATATGTCGATGTGATGATCGGCAATGAAGAGGACTTCACCGCCTGTTTAGGCTACGAGGTAGAAGGTGTGGATGAGAAACTCTCCAAACTGGACGTGACCGGCTATAAAAAGATGATAGAACGGGTGACGAAAGAGTATCCCAACTTCCGGATAATCGCGACAACGCTCCGTACGGTGAAATCGGCCAACATTAACGACTGGGGCGCGATCATTTGGCACAACGGTAATTTCTATGAAGCCCAGACCCGGGAGAATCTGGAAATCTACGACCGGGTCGGCGGCGGTGACAGCTTCGCATCCGGATTGATCTATGGGTTGATGACGAAAGACGACCCGCAGGAGGCGGTGGAATACGGGGCGGCCCACGGCGCGCTTGCCATGACCACTCCCGGCGACACCTCGATGGCCACCCTCAGTGAGGTGGAACGGATAAAAGGCGGAGGCGGCGCTCGAGTGATACGTTGAAGTCTGTTATTGCAGCTGTTCGTGTAAACTCTTCGCAGTCATTGCTATGTCGGTGTCCGCATTGATTGAAATGACCTTTTCCAAGTACTCTTTTGCCCGATCGTTATTTCCGGCACCCTGATACGCCACACCGGATAAGAAGGAAATAATCTGTTTCTGCTCCTCATCGGCATAGAGATCATTGAAGGTGGACAATAATTCGGCGGCATCCCGGTACGCGAACGTGTCGAGCAGGAGTTTACCGGTAACAAAGTAGTAGTCGTAATAGATTTCTGCTTCCGTCGAAACATCCAGGCCGGAAAGCGAGTTCAAGGCCTTGTCCGTTTGTCCCATCATGGCGTTCGTATATCCGATATAGAAGAGTGCTTTGTTCTCTTCCATGGGATCGAGCGCGTAGTCGTACGCCTCTTGAAAACTTGACAAAGCAGCCTCATACTCTTCGCTTTCCAGGGAACGGATACCTTCGCCGATATACTCTTCTACCTCACCTTCTATCCATTGAAGATCGCCCTCATCACTCGCGGCTTCCGCCGCGCGTACCCCGCCCACGGCACTCTGGGTTTGCTGCTCCTGCTTACCGAACATCGATTTCATCTTGCCTGCAAGGAGCGACCCCACCCCGGCCTGTTTTTGGGTTGCGGCCGATGAGAGAAGTGATGAAACTCTGTAGGTCCCTTCTCGCGTTAGCGTGATTTTGGAACCAACTCCGCCGATTTCGACAACGGCACCGGCGTCCAATCTGATCGTATCATCATCATAGAGATAATCACCAATATACAACTCAGACCATTCACCGTCACGAAGAAGATCGACATACCCGGCACTGTACCCGACATACAAATCTTGTCCGAACAGGGACGCCGAGGCAATGACTACAAGAAAGAGTAAAACAAACACTAAATATGTTTTTCTGCCCATAATCTACCTACTATTATATGTCGGTTTCAACCAAATATCAATCTATTTTCAGAAGAGGGACAATTTAATTGACGAATGGATTAATTCAGTTTACTCTTAGTTATGTCGGCTTTCGTTCGCATTAATTGTTAAAAAAGTGGAAACGATGAAGATACTTAGTCGCGGAAGCTTCTTTAAGCTTCATTGGTTTCAAAAAAAGTGCCTGCTTCTCTTCTCCCTGTTTCTCATCTCATCAATCGTTATTCCAAACAGCATCAATTATGCTCTTTTTTCGTTCTACAGAAACCGGGGCGCTCTCTTTTTTCAACTTGAACTGATCG
>CAZJBZ010000003.1:30404-30689 GCA_964543975.1 uncultured Spirochaetales bacterium | reverse complement strand
AGGCAAAGCCTAACTGTGACCACCACCAAAGGTGGTGGCTTTTGCTTTAGTAAACATGATTATTTTCTTATCAACATGGGCCGGAGGAATATGGCTGGCGCCTTTTGGACCGGTATTATACGGTATTTCCTGGGTCCCTTTTGTCATCGGAGGTCTTATTGTTGCTCTTCTTCTCGCTTCCGCGGTTCCGCCGCAACTTCCGCCGAGCGGGAACGGTAAAGTGCGTAATCTTGAAGAGAAAACCATATCGGCAAAAAAATTCGATTTTTTTATGATATCCATTAT
>CAZJBZ010000003.1:0-30394 GCA_964543975.1 uncultured Spirochaetales bacterium | reverse complement strand
CCTCGTCGCCGCGATTGTAGTCGGTTATTGTGTAAAATAGTTACACACCCTCTCCACTTGCCATCGATGCCGATTTTCGCTAGAGTTTATTTGTATGGAGCGTGTGTGATGCCGCCTTTCAACCGGTTTGAAATGCCCGAACAACTACTATGACCGTCATAGAACATCTTTCAGAGTTGAGAAAAAGGACCGTTATCTCTCTCATCGCAGTACTGATAGGCAGTGTGATCGGTTTTCTTTTTTTCGACTTTACCGTTACGCTCCTTTTGGAACCGTTTTTAAGCATCGACTCCTCGACCCTTGAAAAAGAGCTATTCGTTCACACCCTTTTCGAAGGTTTCTTGACAAAGATAAAAATTTCGGTCCTTACCGGAATCATTCTCTCCTTTCCCGTTCATTTGTACAACGCCATCAGGTTCGTTTTCCCCGGACTGCGGCAGAAGGAAAAAAAGTTCGTCGTTATCGGATTGGCAGTCAGTTTTGTGCTGATTGTATTCAGTTTCTACTATAGTTATTACAGAATCATCCCCCTCTCGGTCCGCTTTTTGACCGGCAATCAATTTATTCCGGTCAAAGTAGGAATGCTTCTCAACTATAGCAAGAATATCTTTTATATCTTACAATTTATTTTGATTACACTGGTTGTTTTCCAGACACCGATTCTCTTGGAGATACTCCTTATTATGAATGTAGTTTCCAGGAAGGGAGTACTAGATGCAAGCCGCTATATCATCGTCGGCATTTTTATCCTCTCAGCTATCGTTACGCCGCCGGACTTCATCTCGCAGCTCAGCCTTTCGGCCCCGTTGATCGGACTGTTCTTTCTAACGGTCCTTATCGCACGAATATTTCGGTTTGGAGAAAGGTGATGTTCGGACTGGGGTTTTGGGAAATCATCGTCATCCTGTTAATGGTTATCGTTTTTGTAAAACCGAAAGATCTACCCCGATTCGCTCGAAAAATCGGACGCTACTACGGAAAATTTCGGGACCTGTCCCGTTATCTGTCCTCAAAGATCCGGGACTTTGAAGATGAGTTTCCATCCAACACTATTGAAGGATCGGAAAAGCCGTCAAAAACGGAAGAAAACAATAGTACAAAACAATCTAACGGAGAGTAGTATATGCTAGGCACAACAGAGATTATCATTATTGCCGGGGTCATCCTCGTTCTTTTCGGGGCCACGGCGATTCCCCGTTTCGCGCGTTCGTTGGGCAAGGCGAAACGGGAGTTTGAAAAGGGGATTGACGAAATAAAAGAAGACAACGAGGGGAAGAAGGATTCATCGGAAGAACATGGCGATTAGAGAGGCACCGCATAGGTAGCTGCACGCTTTAATTTTCGTACTCTTTCAATTTGTTATAGAGCGCCTTTCGGCTTATACCCAAAATACCGGCCGCCTTTTTCTTATTGCCTCCTGCATTGTGAAGGGTCTTAAAAATGATCTCCCGTTCCGCCTCTTCGATGGTCGTCTCCCCAATGTTGATTATGACCCTGCTCTTCCGCTTTTTCGCCCTTGTAATAAGATCGGGGAGCATATCGGCTTCGATCGTCGGCCTGTCACAGGTAATGACCAGTTTCAAGATAAGATTTTCCAATTCCCGAACATTTCCGGGCCATCTGTACCGCTTCAGATAGTCCATACACTCTTTGGAGATAGCGGATACGGGACTGTCGAACTCCTCGGCGTACTGCCGCAAAAAAAAGGCGGCTAAAAGCTCTATATCATTACCCCTCTTATAAAGCGGCGGCAGCTTTATTTGGAGGACGTTAAAACGCTGGTAAAGGTCATTTCGGAACTGCTTCTGTTTAACCATCCGGCGCAGGTTACCGTTTGTAGCCGCGATTACCCGGACATCGGTATTGATAAACGATTCGCCGCCGACACGCTGAAACTGTTTCGACTCCAGCACCCGCAACAGACTGATTTGGGTTGGTCCATCCATCGTGCTTATCTCATCTAAAAAGAGGGTACCGCCCGAAGCCTGTTCGAATTTACCCCTTTTTTTACCGGCCGCGCCGGTAAACGCCCCTTTCTCATGGCCGAATAATTCACTGATGACTAAATCCTTGGAAATGGCACCCGCGTTGACCGGAACAAAGGGCCCGCCCGCCCGTTCGCTCAGCCTGTGGATGGTGTGCGCTACCATGTCCTTGCCGGTTCCGCTTTCTCCGGTAATGAGGACGTCGAAATCGACCTTTGCCACCTTCTCGATAAGTTCGAACACCTTTTCCATCGGCTTGCCGGCACCGATCAGTCCCTCAAAAGCGGGAAACGTCTCTTTCATATATGAGCCTCTTGCAAAATGGGGCTGTATAACGATTGCATCATCTCTTAAAATATAAAAGAAAAACGTTACAAGGGGAAGCCGAAAGGCAGGAGACTGAGAAAGAAGGCTACCAGTAGCGTGGGAAACCGTAGTAGTTAAACAGGTCCTCCTCCGATTTTCTGCTGATCGGTTCTTCCAGGTCGATTTCGGGTCTGTTTTTGATGGTCTCGGCAAACAGGTCGACAACAACCCGCGAAGCCCCCCAATCAATCTCTTTTATCCATTCAGGTGATATAATAACCTTCTTGCCGGGAAGCAGATTTCGGGTATTGACTACGAGGTAACGGATGCTCCACGTTTCTTCTTCAGCGATAAAATCTTCGACATGGCCGACACTGTCATTAAGTGCCTCGATCGAATAGCCGTCCACTTCCTTCCTACTCCGCAGATGGTTTTTACTCTCCTGCTTATTGTATTCATCCTCTCGAACGGCCTGCTCTTTCTCTTTTTCCTTTTTTTCTTTAAAAAGGGCGGCCATGGTTGCGGGATAGCTCGCGGTACCCCAGAGACCGGGTCCGCCCCAATAGACTGGAAAACCGTAGTAGGAATGGTACTCCATCTCCTTTTGCCGGGAAATCGGTTTTTCCGTATCGATGTCCGGGCTGTTTTTCACCTGTTCCCGGGTCAACTCGACATAGATTTCACGCTCATGCCGATCGATTTTGGTAAACGCGTAGGGAGAGATAAGGACATCCTCTCCCAATAACCATGAGCCGGTCCTGACCACCATATAACGGACCACCCAGTTCTCATCATCAAAGAAAAAATCTTGGACTTTCCCAATTTCTCCGTCTGAAGCGTGCAGCTTATATCCGGTTACATTGTTTAAACTTCTCAACATATCATCACTCCTTTTCACATTATTTGAAAGTGGACAAGACATTAAAATGTCCCAGTCCCTCCAGGATTCCGGACACATAATTTCCGTTGTGTCTCTCATTTCCCCGGGCATAATAAATCTTGTCCGCGACATTATTCTTTTTGGCCGTATCCGCAACCCGCCGGCGTACTTCATCGGTAGCGTTTGCCACTACAACAGCCTTATACCCGGCTGTCAGCGGCACCAGGTCGTTACCACTGTCCCCGCAATAGATGATTCGGTCTTTCTCAACGCCCATCTTTCGCACCAGATATTCGATCCCCTCCATTTTGTTGGCTTTCCGGGGCATGATATCCAAAAGTCCCACACCAACCGTTTCATCGACACTGGTGGTAAGTGCGGCATCAGGGGTACTTTTCCCAACGGTCTCCTCGACCTGTTGCTCGATTTCTTTCATTCGAGCGGGTTCGTCCGCGTAATAACTGATCTTAAACTCGTTCTGGTTATGTTCTTCCTGCATCCGCAGTTGTGGTATTTTCTCCAATGCTTCAACAATCGCCTGCCGGTCCCAACCGCTTGTGGAGCTTGCTATGTGGCCACGATAGCCTTCATCGAACACGAATGCTCCGTCTTGCACGATATAGACCTTCGTCCCCACCTCGGCAACGGCTGCCTCGGGAAGGGGCGGATCGTAAGAGGCGATCCCCTCCTCGATCCGGTCGATATTTCTACCGGTCACATAGATCAGCGCGATGCCGTTCTCTTCCACAATTTTTTTAAACTCCGGCATAGAATTGTCGTACTCCTGCTTTCCGTTGGGAAACAGTGTCCTGTCTAAATCTGTTGCAATCAGTATCATTCCAATTCCTCCTTGCAATACGATCGAATGGTGTCGGCACACAACTCAGGGGTACTTTGACAGACGTACAGACCGAGATGCTCGAAACCTCCCGTCTCCTGGGTATACGGATAGAAGTCGAAAAAAACACCCGTTCCTTTGCCGGTGTCGGCGATGATGTTATAGGCGATCGACTTTCCTATCCTGTTGAGAACGGAACGCATTATTCTGATTCCCACCTTCCATCCTGCCGCTACCTGTTCGATTTCTAAATCGTCAAGCTGATGAAGCAGTTCTTTCGATCCGTCTTTCACCATCAGCATCATGTTATAGGGACGGCGCATGAAGTAAGGAACAAGCAACACCACTTTACCGAAATCTTTTACAAGGAGATTGTCCGGGTTTTTTTTAAGCATAAAGTCCGGCACACTCCTTTTCTCTCTCCGGGCAAAATCCTCTAACTGGGCGTTCCGCTTCGGCTGCACGGTGGTGAACCCCATCTGCTGGTGACCCTGGGCAATTGAACCGCCGACCAACCGCCCGCAGTTCTTGAAAAAGGTAAAGTATCCTTCTCTGTCCGAGAGCATCGTCTTCTCGAGCGCGGCGACACGCTGCAGCGCCACACTGCAATCCGAAACCGGCATGTTGTGCCAGTCACGGTCCTGGTAGGATGAGGTCCACTGCAGAAAGTGGATGCCGGATATGGTCGAGGCGTCGCCGCTCTCTTCTTCATGCGGGAAGAGTGCGGGAAAAAGGTTGAAGTTGATGAAGGTAAACCCCTCGCTTAAGGGGGCGACATCGATAACACTTGTCGTTTTCCCCGTCGTTACAAAGTTCGCTTCCTTGTTCAGGTCTTCCTCTTCCGGTATCGATTCCGGAGGGGTCTCGTTGTCGTGCGGGCGGGAAGCCCTGCTGGAATTATAAACGATCTTCGTTCCATCGAACGGATCAATTTGAAAAAAAGGCTCCGGACTGTAATCCGGTATTCCCGACTCCGATCGCACAACCGCTTCGATCGAGCCGGCGTTGAGATCTTCTACCTTCTCGTTTTTTAAGATTGTTGCAAGTGTTTCCCTGGTCAGATGATATCTCATACATCAAATCCTATCGAGCTTAAGAAGTCTCGTGTCATCCGCTCCCATGTAAATTGAGGGACGGTTATTTTATACCCGTTGATCGCGATTTTCTGTTTCTCTTCTAAGTTTTCCAAAAGGAAATTGATGGAGGCGGCGAACGCTTCGACGTTGTCGGCCGGGGCGACAACACAACCTTCTCCCTTTTTTATGGTTTCGCTGCTGCCGTCGACGGGGATCGCTTCCACTTTCGATTTATCTCCTAAAAGGTATTCGGTAGCATAGGGGACCAGATCGCTTGCCACCACGGGAACACCGCAGGCGGCCGCTTCCTGGGCCGACATGCCGAACCCCTCCATGACGGAGGGCGTGCAATAGACCGAAGAGATCGCGTAAATCTTCGGCAGCTCATCCCGCACCGATCCTACCGGAATAATTTCTTCGTTGAGCCCCAATTCTTCGATAAGACTATGCAGTTCGCGCGCGATGTCCCGACGCTTTTCATCGATAGCGACGACCAAAACCGTATCTTTATGCTTTTCGTGCACCTTCTTAAACGCCTTGATCAGAACGTCCTTTCGTTTGGTGTGATCGGTACGGCTAATTTCGGTAATGACGTACCGGTCCTTCAACTCGCGGGCGGTCCGCGGTCCCATCGAAGCCAGCGACTGCCAGACCGGATCATCCTCCTCTAACCGCCGCGGGAAATACCGTTCGGTATCGATACAGGGCGGAAGGAAGATATCGGTTTCCACACCATAATCGTTTTTCAGCGAATTCTTAATCTCAGCAGAGGTGTAGGCGACACCGTCGACCTCCTGCACTATCTTCTTCTCCTCTTCGATACGTTCGAATATCCGCAGTTCCTTCTTCTCTTCCTCCTCCAACTTGCGGATTTTTATGTTTCCCAACGAGTGGGGGATCCAAATATGCTTGATGTGTTTCGGTATTTTTTTATTGAGCAGATTGCCGATTTTCGCCCCATCCCAGTAGTGGGAAATGATGAGATCGATCTTCTGCCCGTCTTCTTGAAGCGATTCATACAAATTGTCCACCAGTTCGGGGATCTGTTCGTTCATATCCTCTTTTCGCACAAACTTCTTCGTCGAGTCTTCGATGTAGAGAATACGTTGATTACTGTTCTTGCAGTCGACACCCGTTCTGTCCACTCCGCTTACCGGATGGGGGAACCCACCTCTATTGACAATGGTTATTTTAAAGTCGAGCTCCGCCATGGACCGGGTCATTTCGTTTACAAAAATGTTCTGTCCCCCGGTATCGACAAGACCCGGGACAATCTCCCACTGATGAATTCCATGGTTGGTTATCATCACAATATGTTTTCTCGGGTTTGCTAAAAACGCGCAATGTTCATCAAAACGCTGTATCTGTCGTTTCACCTTTTTCTCTCCTTCTGTTATAAAATAGTAACTCACTCATCCATTGCAAAATGTATGCCAAAAAAATGGGGAAAATCCTTCCCTTTTGAGGTCATAAAATAAATAAAATAGAGTTTTTATTCGCCTTCTGAAAAGCCGTGTGTAATATATACACAACAGACGGCCTCGAAACGGCGGTTTAGTCTCCGTTACTACGGCGATTACGACGGGGTAATGACCGGCCTAAATCTTCGGTGTTGTATCGACCGGTCCGATTTCCAAGATATCGATTAAATCCTTCGGTTCCAGCCTGTACCGTGATCCCTTGCCTTCATAAAAACCATGGTTTCGTATCAGGTGGATGTTTAAATCCGAATAGTATATCTCACGATTTTTCTCTTTATTAACAACGGTTATATTTGTCTTTGCGTAGAGTCCCGGCCCGCCGAACGGTGAAGGAAGTTTACCCCGTGCGGTATCGACGCGAACATCAAAATGAGGCGGAACGGAGGTGAACTCTCCCAATCCCTTTTTTCCGGCTTCCCGAAATTCGGCCATCTTCTCGGCAATGGCCTCGTGAGTGTAACCCATCCGTTTTACTTCGGCATCATCCTCATCCAATATATCGATAAGGTTTCTCGAATCGGTCCCTAAAAAACCTTCGAGGGTCATCGCCCCCGGTCTCATATTTTCCTGTATTTTTGCTAACTGTGGAGACTGTTTCATAGATTACTCCTTACCGGATTTAGGCAAATTTATCGTAATAGATGAGATCCTCCGGAATACCGTTTTTGGTCAACACGGCAATTGAAGCATCGATCATCCCGGGACTCCCGCAGAGGTACGCTTCCTTGTTCTCGCCCGAGTCAATGTGACGGTCCAGTACGTCCGTTATCAATCCGGTGTCGCCCTTCCACTTATCTTCCGGCGCGGGATCGGAGAGAGCGGGAACAAAAGTGAAATTGGGCAGTTTCTCTTCCAGTTCTCTCATCTCATCAACGAGGAAGAGATCCTTCTTACTTCGTGCCCCGAAAAAATAACTCGCCTTCCTGTCTATTCCCTTCTCCGCCATTTCATAGAGAATCGATTTAATTGGCGCCATACCTGAACCGCCGGCGATAAAGAGGATATCTCTGTCCGAATCACGCAGATAAAAATCACCGTAGGGTCCGTTGAAAATGATCTCCTCGCCCTCTTTCAAGTATTGATGCACGTAAGTAGTACAGATACCGTTCGGTACGTAGCGAATCTCGAGTTCTACTTTTCCGTTCTCTTTTGGGTCCGAACTCATCGAATATGCCCGGTAAATGGGCTCATCGGTCAGTTCGTACTCGGGAATCTGGAGTTGGATGAATTGTCCCGCGGTAAAAGATATCTCCTTCGGGTCCGACAATTCCAAGGTCACCTCTTTTATATCGTGGGTCAGATTCCTCAGCCTTGTGACCTTCGCCTGGAACTCTTTAACATTGAAGAGCTCCTCAGGAATGGAGATCTCCATATCGTTTTTGACCTTTATTTGGCAGGAAAGACGGATATTCTCCTCCCGTTCCTCTTCGGTAATCCACGGCAACTCGGTGGGAAGATACTGGCCCGCGCCGCTTAAAACCTTCACTTTACAGAGTCCGCACGACCCCCGTCCGCCGCAGGCGGACGGGATAAAGATGCTCTCGGAACTCAATGTGGAAAGAAGGGGGCTGCCTCCTTTTACCGTGAACTCCTTATCCTTATTGATGGTGATCGTTACTTCTCCGTAATTGGCGATCGTAGCGTCGGCAATGACCATCAACAGTGCCAAAAAGGCGGCCAACGCTCCAACCAGTCCTACGCTGATCAATAAACTTGTAATAGGAAACATAGTGGTCCTCTACTGTATTTGAATCATTCCTTGAAAACCCATGAATGCAAGCGCCATCATACCGGTAATAATAAGTGTGATACCGGCGCCTTCCAATCCTTTGGGCAGTTTTGCCCGCTTCAATTTCTGCCGTATCCCGGCCATGGCCAGAATCGCCAATGCCCAGCCGATACCGCTTCCTAAACCGAAAAAGATCGATGAAATGAAGTCGTAATCCCTGATGACCATGAAAAGGCTGGTACCGAGAATCGCGCAGTTAACGGTAATGAGAGGAAGGAAAATCCCGAGAGCGGCGTACAACGTCTCGGAGACCCTCTCAATAATCATCTCCACCAGCTGTACAAAGGCGGCGATAACGACGATAAAGACGATGAACCTGAGATAGACCAGATTATACGGGTCTAAAATATAGTAATAGATAAGCCAATTCAGGATGCTGGTCGATGTCATAACGAAAATGACCGCCACCCCTAATCCGAGAGCGGTTTTCAATTCCTTCGATACGGCGAGGAACGAACACATCCCCAGGTAGTTTGCCAGAAGAATATTGTTGGTAAAAATGGCTGCAAAAAAGATAGTAAATGGGAGGAATGTACTGCTCATTTCTTCGCCTCCTCTGCTTCCGGTTTCAGGATGACACCTTTAACCACCCAAATAAATCCGGCAAGCATAAAAAAGGCCCCCGGTGGCATCACCATGATGACCCAGTTGGTCCACCAGTCACCGAAAACCTGAAATCCCCAAATCGTACCCGATCCGAGCAACTCCCGAAAGAAAGCGATGATCAGCAGTACGTACGCGTATCCCAAACCGGACGCAAATCCGTCGAAGAGACTTAAACCCGGCGGGTTGGAGAGTGCGATCGCCTCGGTGCGTCCCATGATGATGCAGTTGGTAATGATGAGACCGACATACGGACCTAAAGCCCGCCAAATGTCGGGGACATAGGCGCGCAGCACGATATCGACAATGATAACGTAGGAAGCGATGATTAACGTTTCCACCATCATCCTGATTCTTCCCGGAATCAATTTCCGTAGCAGCGATACGGTAAAGCTGGAAAGGGAAATGGTAAAGATAACGCCGATACACATAACTACGGTATTTTTCAGGACATTGGTTACCGCTAATGTAGAACAGATTCCTAAAATCTGAGCAAATACGACGTTTTTATCACCGATCGCGTCGAATAGAACGCGTTTCATTTTTCCTTTAGCCATACTGTTTGGTTCCTCCTATCCCTTCACCTTCGACCGGACGTTTTCCATACTCTTTCCAACAATATCCATTACCGCTTTTGAGGTTTTTGATGCACCCGTTATTGCATCGATTTCATTCGGTGTCTCAGCCGTCTCTTCCGGGACAAGTTTTAACGGAAGGGATTTCCCTCGAAATTGTTCACGATACCATTTTTCGGTAATTCGGGCGCCTAATCCCGGTGTTTCGTTTTGGGAAATAAAATCGATACCCCGGATCGTCTCCAAATCCTGTTCCACCGCCAGTACTCCCCGGATCTCTCCCCACAGACCGGGGCCTCTGACAAAAAGAGCATAACCGGTTACGTGGTCGCCCGCGGGTCCTAAAATCTTAACATAATCGGGGGTTGCACCTGCACCATCTTTCACCTCTTCGATCCGGTTATTGTACACCTTGTCGATCGCCTCGGCCGTTTCCGGAATCTCGATATCCGCGGCAAAGAGGACCGCCTCCTTTAGATAGAGACTTTCATTCAATTCCACCCTGGCCTGCGTAGTCAGGTAAATGGAAGAGATAACTGCAATAAAGACGGCGGTAATAATAAACATGAAGATAATTGGGTAGAACCGTTCTCTAAAAACAGATTGCTCTTTCATGCTTCCGCCCCCTTCTTTTTAAGCTCTTTGATAACATGATCGAGTAAAGGGGCGAACATATTGGCAAGTAAGATAGCGAATGTTATTGCCTCAGGCCAGGAAGAAAATGTTCGAATAAGCGCGGTCAGTGCTCCGATGAGTGCGCCATAGATCCACCTTCCTCCGTTTGTCGTCTGTGACGCGGATATAGGGTCCGTCGCGCAGAAAAACATTCCAAAGAGCAGACTTCCGCTTAAGAGTGCCCGAAGCGGGTCCGGTGTTCCCGCCACCCCGGCAATCCAGAACAGCGAATGGAGAACGAGAAATCCTATAAATCCGGAGATAACGATATGATGACCGGCAATCTTTTTTATAACAAGGTAGAGACCGCAGATGATGATGAGGAAAGCGGCCGTCTCGCCGAAGGAGCCGGAAATATTACCGAGGAAGAGATCGAGGACGGGTACCGTACCTCCCTCCGCGTACTGTGCAAGCGGTGTTGCCTGAGTTACCGCGTCCGCCCGAAACCGGGTGAATCCTCCCGCTACACCGCCGACCGGACCGACCCATCGTCCTGTCAACTGGACACCGAAACTGATATAGATAAATGCCCGGCCCGCGATAGCGGGATTGAAGACGTTTCTACCGAAACCGCCGAAGACCATCTTGCCGAACACCACACCGAAAACGATGCCCACCACTGCCATCCAGAGCGGGATGGTTGGGGGAAGACTTAAAGCAAAGATGAAGTTGGTTACAAAAACGGCAGAACTGACCTGTTGTTTGTAGACTCCGGCAAAAAGATATTCGGCAAGAAATCCGCCTAAGTTTACAACTGCCAACACGAGGAGACTCTTCCAGCCGAAGAAATAGATGGACGCGACAACCAACGGTACCAGTGCGTATACCACCTGCAACATCGGTTTCTGCTTCAATATGAGGGGTTTTTTCATTTTCGACTCCGCCATGCTCTTCATTGTAATTGTATTTATCCAAATGTCAAATTTTATTTATTAATAGCACTAAAAGGCAGCATGGGATTTTTCTTGTTCTTGTCCCTGTTTCGATTCATGGGCGGAGCGTATGTCTTTTAAACAACTTTCCACCCGATTCAGGCCTTCCTCTATTTCAGCCTCATCCAAGGCATAACTGAATCGCACTCTTTCCGGTGCGCCGAACCATTCGCCTAAGTAGGTTATAACCTGATAATCGGTATAGAGTTTCCAGACAAACTCTTCCGGGTCGGGGACCCGCGGCAGCACATAAAAAGCCCCTTCCGGTTTCCAGAGATCGAGCCCCATCGACCGTAAACCGTCGTAAATAAGGTCCCGTCTTCTCTCCCAGACCGTCAGCTGATTATCGATGTACTCCTGCGGAGCGCTCATCGCCTTGAGTGCCATGTCCTGTCCCACTAAGTTTGTATTCATCGATGTATGTGTCTTGATATTGATAATATCCTGTACCAGATTCTGATAGGGGGTCCAGAGGTAACCGACCCTCACCCCGCACATGGCATAGGTCTTGGAAAATGAGTTTACCGTTATGACCTGTTCCCCTTGAATGAGGTAGTTGTCCCGCTCGTAGATGATATCCTTATACACCTCATCCGAGACGATATAGACACCGTATTTGTCCGTAATCTTTTCGATCTCTCTGAGGGTCTCCATTGCCTCAATTCTCCCCGTGGGATTGGATGGGGAGTTAATGAGGACCACTTTGCAGCCGCGCACTTTCTTTTCGAAGTCGTTCAGATCGATACGGCCCTCCCTCAACTGTGTGAACACCGATTCCATGCCTGCCTGTTCCACCAGCGGCGGATACGAATAGTAGTAGGGCTGCGGGATGAGTACTTTCCCCGGGGCGAGCGCCCGGAAAATGAGGTCGAGCGCCTCCGAGGCACCGTTGGTAATGACAAAATTGTCGGCCGTCGATTTCGGATATTCTCCTGAAAGTGCTTCGCGTAACGCGGGCTCACCTTGAATGAGCCCGTATCGAAGGTCCTCCCGGATGTCGATATTTTTAATCGCCTCATCGGGGGGAGGGAGATCGGGTTGTCCGGAACCGAAACTGATAATGCCGTTACCCTGTTTTCCTATAAAGATGGAAGGATTCTGTAATTCACGCCTTTGTGCCATTTTTTTTCCTCTTTTTCTAACATTTACAAGTGTGACGATTTAGATAAACATTCTATAGATTTTCTTTCGGAGGGGGAAGCCCATAGTTTTGCAAAACAAGCGGTCTATGCAAGTGAAGAAAAATAAGTTTCCTTATGGATTATATCGTTTAGTTCTCGTTTCGATCGGCGAGGAGTGGAATCATGTGAATAACCAATAGGAAGCACCCCAATCGGTTCGTGGGAAGGAGGTAGCCCGAGCACCGAAGCGAGTTCGTTTTTCCGAAAACCGCTGACCCAGCAGCCGGCCAAACCAACATCGACGACTGTCAAAAGCATGTTTTCGATACAGGCCGCGCAATCGAGGTAGATCAATGATTTGAGTGCCTCATCGCCATAACGGGTGTAACAGCGGTCCCTGTCGGCACATACGGCGATACAAACGGGGGCCTGCATCATCCACTCCTGTTTTTGCGTGCCTGCCCGGTCGTTCCCCACAAACGTTGTATCGACGATTTCTCTCTTCTTTTGTTCCTCTTTTACGATGATAAAGTCCCACGGCTGCAGGTTCCCCGCCGTAGGGGCCTTATGACCGGCCTCGATCACTTGTAAGACCAGCTCACCAGATACCGCTTCTCCCGTATAGGAACGAACACTCTTCCTTTTTTCGATTACATCTTTGAATTCCATTATTTACTTCCAAACCTGCTTAAGGACGCGCAGTATATTTTCACCCAAAACCGCCGCGATATCTTCATCCGAATAGTTTTGCTTCACCAGCCGGCGCAGAATATTGTGGGAGGCTTCCGTCGGATTTTCTACCCCCTTCACATGAGTTACCCTCGGAAATTCGGAGGCGGCCTGGGTTTTCTTCTGGGAGAGGTGCCCTGAGAAGACATGGTGCAAACCGACATGGTCGCCATAGAGGGTGTCCGCTCCGAAAGCCACATGTTCCAGTCCGACTAAATCAGTAATGTAGCGGAAGTGGTCCATGTAGGAATCGAGACTATGATGGGGATGTTCGTTCGTAAGGGTGGTATGGGGGGCCGCTTCCACTCCAATAACACCTCCCCGTTCAGCACAGGCTTTAAGGACATCATCAGGAGAAAGACGTTTACTGTCCCACAGCGCCCTAGCCCCCACATGACTTAGAAAGAGGGGATGTTCGCTCTCCTCGATTACATCCCGGGTCGTTTTATAGCCGGTATGGGAGCAATCGATGGTCATCCCGACCTGGTTCATCCGACGGACCGCTTTTTTGCCGAAGGCCGTGAGTCCGCCGTCACGGTCTTCCTTTATCCCGGAGCCGAGCGCGTTCGATTCGCTATAGGTAATGCCCATATTTCTCACTCCGAACCCGTAGAGAAGATCGATCCGGTCTATTTCATTTTCAATAAGGGCCGAACCTTCGATGCTTGCTATCCAGGCTATCTTTCCCTCCCGGAAGGCCCTATAGATATCGTCAACCCGTTCACATTTAATGAGCATTTCCTGGTGCGCGATATCGCAGAGACGCATTCCCAAATCATGCAGAATTTCATCCCATTTCCAGCCCGACCTCGAGTAAATGGTACAGGTCCCATCGAGCATGTTGTCGAAAACGGCATCATAATACGATTCGGACAGAGATTTATAATCGCAATGGTCCCTGCCCTCTCTTGTATAATCGAAAACATCGTTTAAGTCCTGCGGCAGCAGCGTGGGATGTTCATGAAGCGATATAAAGACAGTCTTTTCCGCCAGTGCCGTTACGCGTTTTTCTTCCTCACCATCCAAGGGAAGGAGATAAGACCACCGGTTTGAGTTCCGGTCGAAAAGGGGGAACCTTACAAAATCGTTTTCATCGAGATATGAGTAGGCCCGGTAGTTGTCATATTTTTTGTTACGTCCCATTCCTTTTCCTTATGTTCCTTTCGGCCCTCTGTAAAGTTCATCCAGATTTGATACTCTGCCGCTGCTCAGTTTCGGAGGGGTGGCAAATGCTTTTTTTGAATGGGTCAGACCGGTGCCCACCAGCATTTCAGCAATTTTTAGACAGTTGCGCGAGGGGTTGATGACCGGTATCTGTAATTTTTCCTGAATTTCTTCCGCCACGTTGAGAAAACCCATGGTCATACAACCGAGAATCAGACAGTCCGCCCTGTCCTGTTCAACAGCCTCCCTGCCGGCCGAGATTATAGTATTCAAAGAATTTTCACGGTTTTGTGATAATTCCAAAACAGGTATATTGACGGCACGGACGGAGGCCAGTTTCTGTAAGACGCCCGCCTTGTAGGCAAGTTCATACGAACTTTCAATCATGCTGTCTTCAATGGTCAAAACGGAAAAACGGTGTCCAAGCATTGCAGCCGTAATCATACTCGCCTGGCCCGGTCCCACAACGACCATTTTGTTCGTTATTTCCCGCATGCCGTCAAGGCCGGTGTCTCCCGCGCACCCTACAATGGCCGCGTCCCATCCTTCCTGTTCGTGCCGATAAACGGCCTTGGCGGCAGCCGGTATGCTCAAATATTCTTCATACATCGATTCGACCGACGCGGGGCCTTCGGTTACGGCAACAATACCGGTTTCGGTACCGGGAAACGCCCACTCTTTCAGTAACGATCCTCTTCGTTTAACCTCTTCCGGATCCATAATTCCGGGAACGATATAGATGATTTTCATTTTAAACTCCCCTTATTTGTGGTTAATTATTGAGATGGCAGGCGGTTTTGTGACCTTCCGTAATTTCACGCATTTTCGGTTTCTCTTCACTGCATATTCCCAAGGCAAAAGGGCACCTGTCAAGGAAAATACACCCCTTCGGTGTATTGATCGGATCGGGAACACTGTTTTTGATCCGGGGAGGCTCCCCCACTTCGGTAGGATCAGGAGAAGGGGCGGCCGCGATCAGCGCTTTCGTATAGGGATGCGCCGGCTGAGAGAGGAGCGTGGCAGTCCGTCCTTCCTCCACTATATTCCCGAGGTACATAATAATCGTACGATCACACATATATTCGATCAACGAAAGATCGTGCGAAATATAAATGGTGGTCAGTTCCATTTCTTCGGTTATTCTTTTCATCAAATTCAACACCCCGGCCCTTATAGAAACATCGAGCATAGAAACCGGTTCATCGGCGATGAGAAATTCAGGATTGATTATTAAAGCACGAGCCAATACGACCCGTTGGAGCTGTCCTCCGCTCAATTCATGCGGATACTTATCGATGTACGTTTCTACAGGGAGCAGGTTTACTTTCGCGAGCATCTGCTCCACCATGGCCCTTTTCTCTTCCTTCGTCCCGACCTTATGGATAATGAGCGGTTCCACAAGTGAACGAAAAATAGTAAACCGAGGATTCAACGCTTCGAAGGGATTTTGAAACATTAATTGAGCGCTTTTTCGGAACGGAAGGATATCTTCTTTGTTGAGGTAGGTAACATCTTTTCCTTTCAAGTAGTAGCGCCCCTCGGTCGGTTCGAGTAAGTTCAGAAGAATCATCCCGGTTGTACTCTTTCCGCATCCACTCTCTCCCGCGATGCCTAAAGACTGCTTTTTATCGATTGAAAACGATATTCCATCGAGGGCTTTTATGTACATACCTCCGGCATAACGACCGGCGCGAAAAAGATTTCTTCGAATGGGAAAATACTTTTTCAGGTTTTCCACTCGTATCAACGGTTCACTTTTTCCCATGTTCCAACCTCTTTTGCCTTTTTTCTGAGCACTTCAGCCTTAGTGGAAAAATAACAGGCTGAAAAATGTTCCTTTTCCAACTCTTCCAACGCGGGCATTTCACCCAAACAAACATCGTGAACAAACGGACATCTTGGAGCGAACAGGCACCCGTTCGGCGGATCAACAAGGTCCGGTGGAGAACCTTCAATCGAAATCAGGGTCGAATCTGTCGCGCCTAAATGGGGAAAGGCGTTGTTCAACCCCATCGTATAGGGATGAGCGGGATTTAAAAGTACTTTTTCTACCGGACCTTTCTCCACGATCTTTCCGGCATACATAACCGCGACTGTATCGCACGTCTGCGCAATGACTGAAATATCGTGGGTTATCATTATCAAAGATATGCCAAGTTTTTCCCGGAGCGACTTCAACTCGCGCAACACCTGATTCTGTACGATAACATCCAACGCCGTGACCGGCTCATCGGCGATTATTAATCCCGGATTCATTGCCAAAGCCAATGCAATGATCACCCTCTGCTTCATGCCGCCCGAAAACTCGTGGGGATATTGCTTCCTTCGTTCAGGATCGAGGCCGACCAAATCGAACAGTTCGCAGACCCGTTTATCCACCTTCGATTTGTCCATCCCCAGTTTTAGTCTGAGTATTTCCTGGAACGCCCTGTCGACCTTATTTACCGGATTGAGCGAATTCATTGCCGCCTGAGGAATAAGAGAAATTCCCCGCCACTGCAGGTTCCGGACCTCTTTGCGGGACATTTTGAGAATATCTCGGCCCTTGAAGACGATGCTTCCTTCCACGATCTCCGCGTTTTTGGCCATCACCTGAATTATCCCGTGTACAGTCGTGGTTTTACCGCATCCGCTTTCTCCCACCAATCCGAGGCTTTTCCCCTCTTCCACGTTAAACGAGACTCCGTCGACCGCCCTGCTTTTTCCTTGCCCTGTGCGATAATAAATCTTTAAATTTTCTACTTTCAGTATCGGCATACTACTATTCCCGTCAATATTGTTTCAATTTAGGGTGGAGTATCTCTTCGGAGCCCCGCCCTATAAAAAACGTTGCCATGACCATCAGCATGATGCAGATGCCCGGAGGCACATACCAGTATGCCGCTCCCCGCGATAGCGCCTGTGAAACATACGCATCGTTGAGCATAAAACCCCAGCTCATCGATTCGGGATCACCGAAGCCGAGAAAGCTGATGGCTGCTTCGGTCAAAATAGCCCACCCCATGGCGAGCGAACCGTAGAGGAAAGAGAGCGGCAATATGTTCGGCATTATGTGGACAAACATGATTCGGAAGTCCGACGCCCCCGATACCCTCGCGGCCTCAACAAAACTTCTTTCGCGGACCGTTAGGACCTGAGACCGTATTACCCGGGCGGTATCTCTCCATAAGAGAAAAGCCAATGCCATCACTATATTCCATAAGCTTGGGCCGAGAAAGAACACCAACACAATGATAAAGGGGGTAAAGGGAATACCGAAGGCGATGTCGGTAATTCGCATCAAGAGCTCTCCCACCCGTCCTTTGTAGTAGCCGGCCACAAGGCCGATGAGCGTACCCACGATCACGACAAAAAAAGCCGCCGAAAATCCGACAACCAAAGCAGGTTTTGCGCCGTAAAGCAGCTGGGAAAAGAGGTCGCGTGCCATGTTTGTTGTCCCCAGAAAATGTTCTCTCGAAGGAGGTTGGTTAAAAGCGACCTCTCCGTTCTCTCTGATAATTTCATACGGATCGTAAGGCGCAATCCAAGGCGCGGTAATCGCCATAAGGATGAAAAAGGCATAAATAATAAACCCCGCTAAGGCAAACTTGTCCCGATTGACAAAAGAGATGAATCCGATAAGCGCGCCTCTTACTGCCTGACGAAATCTAATCATTTTACCGCCTCCCCTCCAACCGAAACTCGAGGATCGAGAAAATTGTAGAGTATGTCGGCGATAAAATTCATTAATACCATGATTATCGCGATTAAGAAAAAAGCCCCCTGTGCCAGAGGATAATCACTGTTCGATACGGCGTTAACCAGCAGCTTCCCCAGGCCCGGCCAACTGAAAACGGTTTCGATAATGACATTCCCTCCTATCGCGTATCCGACTCCAACAGCCATCGCCGTAACAACCGGAAGTACGGCATTGCGTGCGGCATAGAGAAACATTACTCGCACGGTAGACAGACCGCGCATTTTCGCCAATTCGACGTAGGCTTCACCCATCACATCCAGCATGTTCGACCGCATCAAAAGGAGCGGCAAACCCATCAGATAGATCGTTAATGTTAACGCGGGTAAAAAGATATGGCGCCAAAAATCCGGCGATACCAGTTTCTGCCACTCCGAGGCGAAGACGGTTCCGGAGGTTGCAGTGCCCCCTGATGGAAACCAGCCCAATTTAAAAGCAAATATGGCCAGTAAAACCATTCCCACCCAGAATTGAGGTGCCGCCCTCGTTATCAATGTTAGCACAATCCCCGTTTTTTCTATTCGGGTCCCTCTGACCCATGCCAAAATGATGCCGAAAATAACACCGATGATATAGGCTAAAACGAGAGACAGGAAAGTAAGATAGAGGGTGTTCGGGAGCATCCGTAAAACTAGATTGAAGACGGAATCACGGTAAAAGAACGATTCACCTAAATTCCCTTGAATCAAGTTTCCCATGTAGATGAAATACTGCTGCCAGAGAGGCTTATCCAAACCAAATTGGGCCATCAATATTTCCTGTTGTTCTTCGGTAAAGGTAGGATCAATATAGGCGGCAAGAGGATTACCGGGCATCAAACGAAACATAAGAAACAGGATGGTGGCAATAATCCAGAGAATCACAATCATCTGTAAAAAGCGTTTGATGATGTAGGTACGTCTACTATTATCCATAGCTCACAAGCTCCGACGCGTTAAAATTTCTGGCTTGATACTTTTTTATAAGATAATCGAAAAAATAACCGAAACCTGCCGACCGGCAGGCTTCGGTGTAATGCTGTTCAGTTATTCAACTAAATTTCATTAAAAAGCGGGTTCACGTTGCTCCGTTTTTCCTTCCGGATAGAGGAGTTTTCCTTCCTTGTCCCATTGATAACCCGCATCCGATAAAATCTTTCTCGCGGCATCGACCCCGCCCGAAGGGTAGTTCAGTTCATCGTTTTTCCAATATTCGAGCGCGGGAGAAATGATCGAATCACCCGGTACCGCGTATCCTTTCCATACTAAATCGGCAACCATTTGTCGATCGAGTGACGCGGCGAGCGCCCTTCTGAATGCGGTGTCGTCGAAGGGGGCCCTTCTATGGTTCGGAGCGAAAAACCGGAACCCGAGGTCGATCGAATAAACCATTTCCAGATTGTCTTTCGCGTCAACTTTTTCTTTAAGCAGCGAACCGTCACCGTTGTAGGTTGCGAGAAAGTTTATCTCGCCGCTTTGAATCATGCCAAGAGTAGCCTCCATATTATCGATGACCTTACAGATCCATTTCTCCGCTTTCGGCGGTTGAAAATGGTCCTTAAAAGCATCCAAGATGATCTCTTCCCGCTGTTTCCATGCTACATACGTAAAAGGTCCCGAACCAATGGGGGTCTTTTCTTGGTAAAACTCTAAGTTTTCCGACTTATTCTTGTACTCTTCAACAACAGGCTCCCAAATATGCTTGGGGACAATATTCAATTTTGCCAATGAAGCTGTTTCGAACGCCGCGTAAGGCTGCTTTAGATTAAAAATAAGGGTATAATCATCGACCATCTCGATGCTGTCGATGTATTTTACAAACGGCGAATACATCGGCGCTTCATCCGTTAAGAGAGGAATTTCAAAAGAGTACTTAACATCCTCCGCGGTCACCTTTTCTCCGTCATGGAAGTACATGTCGTCTCGGAGGACCACCTTACACTCGGTGTTCGATGTCCATTCAACCGACTTCGCGGCATGCGGTTTCGGAAGTCCGTCGGGGCCCATCCGCATAACGCGGTCCCAGACTAATTCCGTTACCCAGGAGTCCACCGTACCGCTAATATAGTAGGGATTGGTTGCCTGGATATCTTCATTCGAATTGATGACGATGTTTTTTTCGCCCCCCTTCGGGTCGAGGGAGACGTAGGTCCAATAATTCTTAATACCGAGACCGGCCATCTCTACAACCGAATCCTTTTTAAAGACATCGGTATTGTAAACGTAGCTCAGCATCGGATTAACAGCGAAGAGATAGGCGACGTCGGTTGCCGCTATCTGCTGCGCCTTCTTGACCAATCTCTGCCGCTCCTCTTTATCAACGGTGACCCGCTGTTCTTCGGCAACATCGTCGTATTCGGGATTGATATAACCGACGAAATTGTAACCCTTATCCGCAGTCGTTGAATGGAAAAGGTTATACGTGAACTCATCGGGGTCCAATCTCTCGGGTCGCGCCGTCATTTGCCAACCGGTTATGTCCCACGAATCCCGATCGTACCAAACGACGTCTGCCATCTGGGCCCATTCCATGACTTTTATTTTCGCGTCCAACCCAAGCGCCCTCATATCTTTTACGATCATGTGGGCCGTTTCATACTCGTTCGGGTTGGCGGCTTGCGGCCGCGTCAACACGTACAGTGTCCTGATGACCCTTTCAGGAGCGTCTATATCCGAAGTCTCCATCTCCACTTTTTCCTGCTGTCCGCCGGCAATGGTTAACCCCACCGGAACGAGCATTAGAAAGAGTACTGCCAGTACAGTTAGTTTTTTCATTCCTTTCTCCTTTGTTTTTATTATTTCCAAACCTGCTTTAGCACACGCAGGATATTACCGCCTACTACTTTTTCAATATCGTGGTCGGAATATCCTTCTCTCACTAAATAACGGAGGATATTCTTCGACCCTTCGGTAGGATTTTCGATGCCTTTCACATATTCGACTTCTTTAAACTTGCTCTTGTCACCTTGAGTGCCGCCTGTTGAAAGGTGTTTGGCAAACGCGTGGTGAAGCTCAACATGGTCCCCGTACAGTGTATCGGGGCCGAAGGCGACATGGTCGATGCCGACTAAATCCTTTACATATTCAAAATGCTCCATGTATGATTCGATGGAATGAGAAGTCGTTTTTTCGGTGATTGTCGTATGGGGGGCGGCCTCGATCCCGATAACACCGCCTTTTTCCGCGCACGCCTTGAGCACATCGTCGGGCGCAAGCCTTTTGCTGTTCCAGAGTGATTTTGCTCCCACATGGCTCATGAAGATGGGGGCCTTGCTATAGGCAATGACGTCTTTCGTGGTCTGTATACCCACATGAGAACAATCTATCGCCATTCCCACCTTATTCATGCGGTCAACCGCTTTCTTTCCGAAGTAGGTCAAACCGCCGTCATTGTCCTCTTTCAATCCCGAGCCTAAGCCGTTCGATTCGCTGTAGGTGATACCCATGAGCCTGACACCGAAACCGTACAACTGATCGATACGGTCGACTTCATTTTCGATAGGGGCCGCCCCTTCTATGACGAGGACAAGCGCGATTTTCCCTTCATCGTGAGCGCGTTTGATATCCTCAACCCGCTCGCATTTAATGATAAAATCCTGATGTGCCAAGTCGCACAACCGCATACCGATGTCAAAGATGATTTCGTCCCATTTCCAGCCGCCTTTCGACATGATGGTACAGGTGCCGTCCATCAAATTATCGAATACACAGTCCCAAGAGCTGCGGGACAATGCTTCATACGCGCAATGCGATCGACCTTCCCGATTAAAAAGGAAGACATCCCGTTCAATATGTTTGGGGAAAAGGACAGGATGCTCGTGCAGTGAAATCATGACCAATTGGCGTGCCAAATCAAGCGTTCTCTTCTCCTGTTCGTCATTGAGCGGAATAAGGTATTCGGGAAATACTTTATCGCCCTCACACAACTCAAAATCGACATAATCTTCACCGGCTATTAAGAAATCGTAAGCCTTATACCCTTTGTACTTTTTATCTAAGCCCACCTAAGTGCCTCCATTGTGGATTATTGAACTCTAACACAATCCTAATATTTAAAGATTAAGGCTAAAGGATAAAATCGATTTTTTCAAGCAGTTTTTTATTAGTTTTTTAGTAATTTCTTTGTACTTCACCCGCGAGCACTCAAGTCCCGTATTCCTCACCATTTGTCTTACCGAGGTTTCGCTAATATCTCGTGGATCTTGAGAGATTTGAACGTGCGGGCATAGGTAGGAGTTAATACGATTGCCGTGTCCGCACCTCCACCTGTTCCTGCAACAACGATGACCTCTTTCGACATGTTCAAAAGATCAGCTTCCGCTGCCATGAGTGCAACTTCCACGGCCACTTTCATCCCCTGGCAAAAAGTGTAGAGGGTCTCCCGGACGATCAGGTTGGGCGAGGGGGTACCGACCGCCTCGCTTACATCGTCGCCTAACGCGTGAAGGGAAGTGAGGACCGTAATCCCAGCATCCTCCAAGCCCTTCCGCTCCTCCTTCGTCATGGTCCATCCGAGATCGTCGAATGCGGGACAGCTGGAGACGGCAATAATGGTGGTCTCCAACTCCACCGATTGCTCGTTGAATATCTCTTTTGCCCGATGAGCGGTGTAGCCGTGGGTAGAAGCCGCCACGACCTGTGTAATGCCGAGCTCCTTGGCCCGCTCCCTCGCCGCTCGAAGCGTCGCGTCGGTATTCTGTTTCCCCGGTGATTCGAAATAGTGTGTCGTGCCGATCATTTTTATTACCTCCAATAGATCTATCAATATCTTCGCAGTTTCGCGTTTACCTCATCCACATCGAAATGGTCGGGATCGAAATCGCCCGCCCATTCGAGCAAAGAGCGATCTTCCTCATCCAACCGGTCCTTCGGTTCCTGGAGCAGTTCGACCAGGCCCTCGTAACCCCACGGTCCACCGCAATCTTCGGGCGGTGCTGAACGTTTGCCTTTTAAACAGACAACAGTATTCCGAGTATCGGGCGGAATATCGTCGTGGGGGACGACCTTTTCAACGAGAATCGTATGCCTCCAATTGTCACCAAAGTCATAGACATAATCGAAACGGTCTTTCTCCCGGAGGGAGAAATCATCGAGGCAGAAATCCGATTCATCCTCCGAATCCTCGAACACATCATCTTCGACCATAGCATGATCGGTATACTCCGTACCGCCCTTTAAAAAGGAGTGAAGGTGATAATTGTCCCAACCGAACGCGTCTTGAATAACGTAGTGGAGCTCCTCCAAGGTCAAGATTCCGGGGATCTGAAGCCGGCGCCAAATGGGAGGTCTGATATCCTTCAACGAAACTTTCAGAACATAGACAAAACTACTCGTTTGTAACGCATTGTTCCGGAGAAGCTTCTCTTCGATGGAGGTGTGGATTTCATCGGTAATTTCAACCATCTGTTCGATCGTTTCGATAGAGAAGTGCTCGATGTCTTCCACCACTTGTTCAGGTTCGTTGAGGTGGTCCAACAAATTTTCCACTACATGGATTCCTTCTATCAGTTGTACCATCTCTTCACGCGGCAGCTGCTCCGGCAGCACCTTCTTCCGGTCCAGTTTTCTGATCCACGACAGATGGTTGTCTACGATGGAAAGTGCCTTCTCCCGCAACGGACCGACCTTCTTCTCAATCTTGGGCGAAAAATTGTGTGAAAGCTTACTCCACATCTCCTCCAATATATCCATAAATGTTTCACTCTGGTCGAACGAGACGAAAGAGGTGTTGGATCTATTCATCATCTTCGAAACGGCATCGTTTAGTTTCTGCCCTTTATAGAGCGTATTTCTCATATACGCTTCAATAATGGAAGGTGTTAATGCGCTTCCCACATCGTCGAGAATCGCATCGAGCGATTCGGTGGTCCCGGTCATCGCAACAGTCTTCTCCCGTCGAAAGAGTGCCTCACCGACATCCTCCCCTTCCCTCCAAATGAAGGTCTTGTTACCGAAATCGTGAATTGCGACCGCGGAACTTTTCTCGAGGTAACCGCCGAAATGGAGGGCAGGATTTGTTACCGCCTCTTTTCCGGCAAAAAAATAGCCGTACGCGATCTGTAAAACCGGATCAACCGGTATTTTAAGATAGGAAAAGCTCTTCTCAAAGCCTTCATCCATCAGCGTTATCCATTTTTTGATCCGGAGGTCGTCGACTTTTTCAGCGGGAAAGTAGGTAAAATCGAAAAGGGCCTCATGATAGTTCCGTACCCGACATTGAATATAATCATCGGGCTGAAAATTGTGCTTTTCATAGAAACGACCCATATCGAACGCCGATAATCGGATCAGGACATCCGTTGAGCCGTCAACGCTTTCAAGAGCCTCCATGTTTTGCTCATCCTCTCTGATAAGATATTCGAAGTAATGGTGATATCCGAACAGCATATAGAAAATATAGGCGTCATGGATCGACCAGACGATCGGTTTTCTCTTACAGTAGCCGCCCTCCTTCCGAAAGAGCTTAATCTCATTGGGATATTTCGTATGCAGATGAAAAGGGATAAATCGATCTCCCGGAAGCAGAACGCCATTTTCCAGCTCTTCCATAGTGGGGCTTAAAAGCAGAGTGCCGCCTTGAAAAAAATCGGCGGCGGGTGTGAATATAGACCCATCCTTGGTAAACGCCAAACCGGAAACGTCCAATAGGTCGCGAAGCCGTGCCTGGTCATCATCGAGGTCCGCCTTCTCAATCAGCTCCTGAAGGGTGAACTCGCCTTTCATGGCGTCAACAATCTGCATTACTTTTTTACGATATACATTATAATCATCATTCATATTTTTTTCCCCCGAAACATTCGCATTATATTTTTATTTACTCTTTCCATCGTCTTCCTTAACGAAGGAATCTTTACGCGGTTCGCGGACCAACGTGAGCAGCATGAACCCTCCGATTATCGATATTACCGCTGAAATGAGGAAGAAGGGCCGATAGTCCAACACCGTGGCAAGCCATCCCCCCAGAATCGGTCCCAACCCCACGACTGGGGCCAGGAGGGTGTTCGTCAGTCCGATAAACGTGGGGTGGTCTTCCTGATCGGCAAACTCCAGAACGATGTTGAAGCGGGAAACCTTGTCCCCTGCAATCGAGGCGCCCAACAAGACAAAAACCGCATAGAGGCTGATCAACGAGCCGGACAACCAGGCCAGGAGGGCCGCCCCCGTCAAAGCAAAAGCGGACAAGATAAGGACGATTTTATGACCCACCTTGTCCCCGATATATCCGAAGAGGAGATTGATGAGCGCCTCGCTGCCGATCAATATTCCGGTAAGGATGCCCACCTGGGTTCCCGATAAATCAAACTCGGTATTGCCGAATACCAGAAAAAAACCGACGGCCATTGCACCTAATCGGCTTACCCCGTAACTCAGGAGGAAGCGGCCGTAATTTTTATTACTACGGACCACCTGCGGCAGCCGCTTCAGATACCGTTTCAGCGGAATGCGCGGTTTGACCACAATGCTTTCCGGCTCCCTGTTTAAGGCCAAACCGACCCAGGAGATCGCACAAAATGCGAATGCTATTGTGAAGAGCATACCGAAACTGTCCGGATAGGCGACGGTATCCAAAATGTATCCGACAAACTGGGCCCCTACAATACCCATCAGCGCTCCTAATCCGCCGCTTACCCCGAAAAAAATTCCCCGACGGGTAACGGGAAGCACCTTACCGATCATGGTGAACCATGCCGGAGTGGCGATGCCATTGCCCATGGCTGTGGTAGCTAATAGGATGAAAAAGACGGTCAAGGTTACCACAGGTGCGGCGGTCGCTAACCACCACACGGCGAAAGCCATAAGCAGATAGGGCAGCCGCTCCATCAATCCGCCGACAGCAACCACAAACGGTTTCTTTTTATTGAGTCGTTCGGCGTGATTGGCAAAGAGCAGCTGGGGCAGATAGTAGCCTAAATAGTAGACCGCCGGGACCATACCAATGGCTATTTTCGAATCGGTCAGCTGACTGACAAACAGGGGAAGGATCGTCTCTCTGGAGATGATGCTCAAACCTAAGGTAATCGAGGTGATGTCTAAAAGGTTAACACCGAAATTCCAGGGCAGGTTTTTCCGTACAAACTGTTCGGTTTCGCTTTTTCGGTCCATAGTTCCCGATAGTAAGCCGCGTCAATCAATTTTTCAAGGTGACCACCTGCCGTCCGGCACCCTTCATGGGCTTTCCGCACAAGCTGATGGTTCAGCCCGTCTTTGTGCGGACCGGCTGCGATCGATACAATATGCATAGATTTCTACCCTCTCTCCATCTTTTCCACGATCTCGCGGGTTGTCTCAGCCCACATTCCCTCTTTGTACCACTCGGCCATCGTTTCCAAGAACTTTCGATAGAGAACGGCGAAATGTTTTGCCGCCTCTTTGTCGCTGTTCTGCTTGTGGTACAGCTCCATCAATTGGGGATTTTCCGCTTTCCAGCTGTTCTTCATCTCATCGACTTTCGCGGGGGCTTCGATCCATCGGGCGATTTCGTTCCCCTCCCCGTCCCAGAGAGAGACGGCAGGAATATGATCGGCACCGCTCTTCTCGTAGTACTCTTTTAGACCGGCATGCTCCGAACCCCGAAAAACACGAAACGGTATTCCAGCCTTCTCAAAGAGACCGGTCAATATGGGCATATTGCAGGCCCAGTCGCCGCACCAATCTTCGGTCATCGAAGTGGCTCGCACCGGTTGCGGATAGCGTTCTGCTGCCTTTTTCAATCTATCAACATGGTCCGAGTTAACTTGGGCCGCCCCGAAAAGATCTTTGACAACGGAACGGTAGTGGCGAAACTCTTTACGATAAGTCGAAACATCGAGCCCTTTCTGAAAATACTCTTCATTCATCTTGCTAAACTTTTCCATACTAAACCTCACGCGAAATGGGGATACGTGGCAATTGCACTACTAAAAAAGATAGGTTGTATGAACGGAAGTATCAAGGGGAATTTTCACCTAAAGTCCGCGATTGATTCGTTAAATGTGACCAGTCTTTGCCCGTTACTAAAGCCGACATTTTGAATAAGCGTTTTAATGATGTTTTTGTCTTCATCAGAGATGCTTATTATTTTGCAGCCGGTAAGGGCCAGATCGGGATTGTCGGGGTCCTCTTTTGACCATTGCACCTGGATTTTCAAATCAAGCATTCTATCCGGATACTCTTTGCCTTTCGGTAATTCAATACCAATATGCAGTTTTTCCGAATACGGCATCGTGCGTTCCGATATAATAAGCACCCCGGTTTCAGTAATATCACCAAGCGAACCGATGGCGGTCCCGTTCTCCCTATTAATGATGGGCAGATAGAAAATAAGATTTCTTCGTACATTCGAACGCGCGTTTGTATCCTTCTTTTTCATCAAATCCCTCCTAAGACTATTTTATCTGTAATGCTAAGGCCCCGTCCCAATCTTCGGGAGGATTCTGTTCGAAATCCCTGCAGCGTTCCCGCAGTATTGTAACGACCTTATCGTGCGGCGCTAACTCCTCGAGCTTGGTAAAATAATCAAGAGCGGTTGTCCAATTTCCCATTTGATACGACTTTAAGCCCTTGTTATAGATAGCAAGAAAATCTTCATGGAACCGTGAATTGTCTGATTCGATCGAGAAAAGGTCTGTTGGTTTCGCCTTCCCCTTTACTTTTACCGTATCAATGTGCCGGATAAAATATTCACCTATGAGTTTCTTTTCAACAGCTCCGGATACAATCACTTTTTGCCCGTAAAATTTGGTAAGCCCTTCGAGACGCGATGCCAGATTAACAGTGTCGCCGATTGAAGTATAGTCAAGCTTATCATTGGAACCGATATTGCCAATAATAGCTTCGCCGCAATGTATTCCAATCCCGATATCAAATCCGTTTTCCGGAAGGGTAAGACCGCCGGTATCTATTGTATTCAGGTTTGCTACCATACCCAAAGCGGCTTTTACAGCCCGTTCTTCATTATCATCATAGCTCTTCGGGGCCCCGAAAATCGCGAGGATAGCGTCCCCGATAAATTTATCGATGGTCCCTCCAAACTGTTTTATTGTTTCGACCATGCTGTTGAAATACTGATTTAAAAAACCAACAACAGCTTCAGCCGTGTTGTTCTCCGATATCTTTGTGAAAGAACGAATATCGGAAAACAGAATAACAACTTCCCGTTTTTGACCGACCAGTTGTTCGGCAACGGTTTTCTTTTCAATTAAATCATCGATAATCTCTTGAGGAACAAATTTAGAAAAGACTTCATGAATTCTGTCTTTCATTTCCGTTACCTGCCGGAACAGAATCGAGTTTTCCAAAATAATCCCGGCGCCTTCCGAAAAGGTTTGTATATTGTCAGATATTTTCGGAGAAAAATAATTATTGATAAAATTAGCGAGCTGAAGAGTGCCGATAGAGGAACCGCCCTTGCCCTGAAGAATAAAATTGGTGTAAGAGCTTATACTTTTATCATCTATTCGAATTTTATCGAAATCTTCTCTCTCTTGTATATCAAAGATCGTCTCTTCGAGACTGGAGAGATCGGTCCCCGGAAATGCTTCGGAAAAATCCTGCAGACATATATCGCATATTTCATTGATATCATTTCGTACCGTATTGTCACCGGGAAGTATGTAGGTGTAGGGGACCCGGTTATAAAGGAACGTAAGGACCGCTATATCGACATCGCAAATTTTCTCGACAAGTTGTAAAAGTCTATACGCGGTAACGGTCAAAGACCCAATACTGCGGCCCACATCACCTAACATATTGAGAATAGTCGATTGAAACAATTGATGATCAAATAATTCCCCCATGATCTCATAGACCCGGTCCTCGGTTATTTGCGCCCCGTCTTCTCGTATGGTATCCACTTCGAGCGGAGGATGTTCGATCAATTCCCGTACTGCCTCAACGAGGTTCTCGATATTGTCAAAGTCCTTATTTATAAAAAGATCGGCTCCGGAGTTCAGTGCCCAATAACGGTCTCGGTCTTCGGAGAGGCTTGTGTGCATGACAATTGGAATTTCTTTTAACCCTCTCCTGCTTTTTATGATGCGGCTTGCCTGGTATCCCTGCATTACCGGCATTTCAACATCCATAATAATGAGGTCCGGTATCTCACTGTAGGCCAAAATGACTCCCTCCAAACCGTTTTTTCCCCGCGCGACTTCGAATTCATTTTCCTCCAACACCGAGGAAAGCATCCCGGCTACCAGATCGGAATCGTCGACAATTAAAATCTTTTTCTTTGTTTCCTCAGCCATAGATCATCCTATACATTTTTCAACTTCATTCAAAAGATTTCCCCGCTCGAAATCCGCTTTTTGCAGATACGCGCTGCTTCCTGCCTTCTCACTTTTTCGCTGCAGCTCAAAATCTTTTTCCGAACTTACGATAATGACCGGTAATGTTTTATACTTTTCTATTCGGCGGATATTTTCAAGCAGTGTTATACCGTCCATTTTGGGCATATGGATATCGGTAACGATACAGTGATATATCCCGTTTTTTAGCTTTTCCAAAGCGTCGACGCCGTCTACAGCGGTATCAACGTCATAGTCTTCGGTTTCGAGGATTGATTTTTCAATTTCTCGGGTTGCGTATGAATCATCGACTACGAGAATTCTTTTGTGCTTATGCAGGTCGAAAGAATACCGCTGTTTAAGGGCGACGTTTTTAACACTTTTGAATTTCTTGATCAGATCCGGAATATGAAGAATATTTATGATATGAAAGCTCTCATCAAAGACGATCCCCTGCAGGAGACCCATCTCCGCTATACTCTTCGGCAGCGGTTTATATATAAGAGAGGAATACTGTATGATCGCGTCCACGACAATGCCGTATTTTTCTCCCAACGTTTCAACAATAATAACAAAAAGCTTTTCCGATTGGTGGGTTTTTCCCGGTCCCAATATACTGACAAAATAATACAATGGAATTATTTCCGTCCGAAGTTTAATGAACTCTTTCTGAAGGTTTGTAATTATGTCGCTTTTTTGGCGAATAACAATTTCGTTTATGTAGTTTGAAGGAAGAAAAAACTTTTCACCTCCGGCGGCGATAAAAAACCCTTCCGTTGTCGCAAGAGAAAGCGGAAGAGAGAGTAAAAACTCTGTTCCCTCGCCCTTTGCACTTGTAAGCGTTATTTTACCTTTTAGGTTCTCGATATTATATTTTACAATATCGAGACCGACGCCCCTTCCTGATAATTTACTGACTTTATCGTTTGTGGAAAACCCTGAGGAGAAAAGGAACGGATGAAGAGACCGCTCATCCATTTTTGCTATTTCGTCCGCCTGCTGCGGATTCTTTTTTATTGCTTTTTCGCGGACTTTCTCATAGTCGACCCCTTTTCCGTCGTCGGTAATCCGAATAACCGCGTTTCCGCCTTCCGCCGAGCAGTACACTCCCAGGAGAGCTTCTCCTGTTTTTCCCGCTTGTTCCCGTTCCGCGGGCATTTCGATGCCGTGGTCGACAGCATTACGGACCAAGTGGATAATTGGGTCATAAATGCTTTCACCCCGGCGGCGTGGGAGTAGATGAGGTACGTCTGGTACTCCTG
>CAZJBZ010000002.1:0-34757 GCA_964543975.1 uncultured Spirochaetales bacterium | reverse complement strand
AAAACTTTCACGGGATTGATATCCAGCCTGACGAGGAAATAGAAAAAAGCGAAACCGAACCCCGCTAAATGGGTCAGATGGGCCACCCCGGAGGCGGTACTGGTAAACTGCGAGAATAGTTCGATAGCCGCGTAGATGGTTACCAGCAGCGGAGCTCTGATAGGCAGAATACCGAAGACGAAAATTCGTGAATCCGGGAAATAGGTGGCAAACGCGAGCAGAACGGCGAACACCGCGCCGGAAGCGCCTAAGAGCCATACATTATAGGCACCGGTGAACCAATACACGAGCAGAGAAAAGACCCCCGCCAACGTACCGGTAAGCAGGTAGAAGAGGAGAAACTCCCTGCTGCCGATTCTTCTTTCCAGCTGGACACCGAAAAAGAACAAACCCAGCATATTGAACAGGATATGTGAGATTCCGGCATGGGCAAACATGTAGGTAACCAGCTGCCAGATGAATCCCTTTCTCAATACCAGAACGGGATTTAATGCCAAATATCCCCGAGTGGAGGGTGCAATCGTGTTGATGAGAAATATCGCGACATTAATACCGATTATAATAAATGCCGCGTTAAAATAATCGAATTGAAATGGTCGTTTTATTACGGAATTACGCATGTATAAAAAGTACGAGGATTGAAAGGAAAGGTCAACCAACTTTTTGCCCTTCTCAAGAGCGAATTCCTGTCTTCTCTCTTTGGTAATCGATCGTTATAGTGAGAGAAGGGAGGGTTAATGAGTAAAAAGCATGGATCGAAGCGAACACGCGATCATCTAACACACAAGGCAAAAAAAGAGGGCTATCCTGCCCGGTCGGTGTATAAGCTGGCGGAAATTCAGCAAAAGTACTCGGTCATCGGGAAAAAGGACCGGGTCTTGGATATCGGCGCCGCTCCCGGGAGCTGGTCGCTCTACGTTTCAAAACTCACGCAAGGCGGAGTGGTGAGTGTGGACCTCAACCCTTTAGACGGCCCCATCCGTAAGGAAATTGCCGGTCGAATTAATAATGCGCTTTTTATCGAAGGCGACATTTTCGATGGGCCGGTCCGTAAGCAGCTGGCGCAGGCGGGACCGTATGATTGTATTCTCAGTGACGCCGCACCCTCTACAACAGGAAATAGAACAGTCGATGCCGGCCGTTCTTATTCACTCGTTACGCGTATTCTCGAAGCGGCTGCAAACCTCCTTCATTCAGGAGGCACTATGGTGATAAAGGTTTTTCAAGGGGGTGATGAAAAAGAAATTCTCGATTCGATGAAAGCCCTTTTTGTATCGGTCAAAGCCCATAAACCGAAGGCCAGCAGGAAACCGTCATTTGAAACTTACTATATAGGAAAAGGGAAGCGTTAAGGGAAAGAGACGATAAATTGACGGCGCTTAGAAAGGAGAAAGGCCTGCCCGCACTCCAGCAATTCCAAATGTGAGCTGTGGGGATTCGAAATGTGAACGATTGTAGTGATAATAGGCCGTAAATTTGATGATTATCCTTTGCAAAAGGTCTCTCTGAAGGGAAAATCGTCATCAAATTCACGGCCCTCATAACCCTTTACAGCAAATTACGATCACATTTCGAATCCCTGCCCGCACTCTTTTTACAACAACATTTTTTTACTATAGTGGTACCATGTATCGGCCACGCCCCTTCGATATTGCCGCGCTGCTTCTCTCCGTCGCATGCATTGTGATAATCGCGGTCGTTTCTTACGGGGAACCTGTCGAAGCGAAGCAAATCCACATACACTCTTACACCGGCGATTGGTACTATCCGTTGGATTCCGAAGAAAACCTCTCTGTCCCGGGTCCGCTTGGAACGACCGAGGTGGTCATAAAGGATGGTACTGTAAGGATAGAGGCATCCCCCTGCCGGGGAAAAAACTGCATAACCATGGGGGCCGTGTCCAAACCGGGGGCCTGGATCGCGTGCCTGCCGAACAGAGTTTTTATCCGGATTACGGGAGAAACGGAGGAAGGGACCGATGCCGGGACCTACTAAACGATATGAGATCATCGCCGTTATGGCGGCGATGTCGCTCTTCCTCTCGACAATAGAGTATATGGTTCCCAAACCGCTGCCGTTCATCCGGCTGGGCATTGCGAACCTGCCGATTCTTCTTGCCGTCTTTTTTCTCGACTTTCGCTCGGTCCTTCTCCTCGCACTTTTAAAAGTGCTGGGCCAAGGATTGGTCAACGGGACCCTCTTTTCATATGTGTTTCTCTTCTCCTGCTGCGGGACCTACGCCGCCGCCCTGACCATGATAGGAGCACGACGGCTGTTCAAAGCACATATTTCGGTCATCGGAGTGAGTGTTTTCGGCGCGTTGGCAAGCAACTGTACCCAGCTTGTTTTGGCCCGGTTTCTTATCTTCGGAAAGGGGGTGTGGATGACGGCACCTCCGCTTTTAGCAATCGGTTTGGTGAGCTCCCTGCTGCTCGGTCTGTTCGCCTACCGGTTTCTTGAGAAATCACAGTGGGCAGCTGCCGCCTCGCGAAGGGACTGGATATGACCGAGCGGTTCTCCTCTTTCCTGCGTAAAAACATCTCGGACAGACTTCTTCTTGCAGGCGGACTGCTGATTATCCCTCCGTTCCTCCTTCCGGGGAACCCGGTGGTTAAATCCGCGCATCTGGTCCTGTTTCTCCTGCTTGTCCTTCTCTGCGGCAAGACAGTCCGAATTTTACCCTCTCTGGTCATCTTCGCCTCGATTGTAATCGTAAACCTGTTTCGGCCCTACGGGGAACTTTTTTTCTCTGTTTTTGGTCTGCGGATAACGCGTGGTGCTCTCGAATCGGGTGTCAACAAAGGGGCGACCCTCATCGGGCTGATCTACTGTTCCAAGTTTTTTGTCCGTCCCACGATCAGCCTACCCGGCACGCTGGGAACGCTCTTGGGAAAGACTTTTTTCTATTTCGAACAGATCACGGAACGGTGGAAAACGGTGGACGGCGGATCGGCCATTGGAAAACTCGATACTCTCCTGCTTACGCTAACCGAAGATGACACGAAGGTGAAAAAAGCGGCAATAAATACCATAATAACTACTATCGACGGGCTGCTTTTCCTGGCCCTCTTGATCATTATTCACTGGTGTTCTTTTCTGCTTTCTCTTCGACTGCCGGGCTGATTGAATAATCCTCTACCGTAAAGCTGTTGTCGACAAGATCGAATTCCCCCTCAATCGAACCTACAAGATAGATCAGTTTCTCTTCGGTCACGATGATCCCTCCGCTTCCTTCCGGACCGGTCCCCGATGCAGGCGGACCGCTGTTCGTCTCCCCGGCCGTTGTCCCGGCATCTCCAATCGATGAGAGCAGCCGCGTCCCCTTCTCCGCCCCTAAAGAAAAAACGGCGGTAGAAAGAGCGTCCGCCGTAAGGGCATCGCCGCTGATAATCGTTACGCCGATGACATCGTTTCTCACCGGATAGCCGGTTTCGGTATCCAGAATGTGGTGGTATCTGGTCCCCGATTCCATGAAGTAGCGCTCGTAATCTCCCGAGCTGACGAAAGCCTTGTCTTCAGCCTCCGCGATCCCGATGTAACTGCCCCTGCCCGCCCGCGGATGCTGAATGCCCACCCGCCACGGCTGTTCTCCGCTCTTCGATCCCAGAGCGTAGACATTGCCGCCGAAATCGATTATTGCCCTGGAAATTCCGCCGTCCAGGAGAATCCGGCCCGCTTCATCCGCGGCATACCCTTTCGCGATACCCCCGAGGTCGATCTTCATCCCTTCCTCCGGCAGATATATCGTTCCGTTTTTCGAATCGATTTGGATCTTTCGATAATCGACGAGAGGAAGAAGCGACTCGATCTGATCCGTTTCAGGCATCGCGGCATCTTCCGTTCCGATCCCCCACAATTCAACAAGAGGCCCGATGGTGATGTCGAAGGCCCCCTCGGAGAGGGCGGCGAACCGTACAGCCTGTTCACACACCCACAGCGTCTCCTCCGAGACCGAAACCGGCCGGACCCCGGCATTACGGTTAATGAGAGAGACCTCGCTGTCCGGACGCTGAAAGCTCATCATTGCTTCAATCTCTCCGATCCGGTTAAAAACATCGTCTAACAGCGATTTCTTTGTTCCGTCATAGAGTGTTAGGGTGCAGCTTGTTCCGAGGTAGAACTCCGTTCTAGTCGTAACCGGCTTAACATTCTCCTTGCAACCGGTAACCGAAAGAGTTGTGAGCAGCACAAGAAGGCCGACCCACGGGAACACCGTCACTCGCTGCACACAGCGTCCGAGCCGGCTACACCCGCTTTGCTTCATGCTTCTTGCTTATTTTAAGGTGCAGTTCGTCCAGCTGCTTCTTCGAAGCTTCCCGCGGTGTGCCCATCATGGGGTCCTGCGCCCGTTGATTGAGAGGAAACGCCACTACCTCCCGTAAGTTCTTCTCATCCCTCAGGAGCATGATTATTCTGTCCAACCCGGGAGCAATACCGCCGTGAGGCGGGGAACCGTGCTTGAATGCGTTTATCATTCCGCCGAACTTTTCATCGACCTCTTCCTTCGGATATCCGGCGATGCTGAAGGCCTTGTACATGATATCGGGCCGATGGTTCCGGACGGCACCGGAAGAGAGCTCTTCTCCGTTGCAGACGATATCGTACTGGTAGGCATTAATCTCCAGCGGGTCCTTACTGTTGAGGGCTTCCAAACCTCCCTGCGGCATGGAAAACGGATTGTGGGAAAAGGAGATGGTTCGGGACTCCCTGTTATATTCGAAGAGGGGATAATCGACGATCCAGCAGAACCGATAACAATTTTTCTCGATTAAACCGAGGTCTTCACCCAATTTGACGCGGACCTCACCGGCGATCCGAACGGCGGCCTTTTCATCCGAACAGACAAAGAAAACCACGTCTCCGTTATCGGCTTGGCAGTCGGACTTAATCGCGGCGATCCGTTCGGAGGTGAGAAACTTTGCAATGGGGCTCTTCACCTCCTCCCCGTTCCACATCATATAGGCCAATCCTTTCGAACCGATCGATTGAGCATACTCGATCATACCGTCGAAAAAACTTCTCGGTTTGTCCGCGATGCCCGGCACCGGAATCGCCCGGACCACCCCGCCCTTTTCAATCACCCGCGCGAATGCCTGAAACTCGGAGCCTCTGAACGCCTCGGTCACGTCACGGATAACGATCGGATTACGGAGGTCCGGTTTATCCGTTCCGTACCTGAGGAGCGCTTCTCTGTACGGAACACGGGTGAACGGCTTTTCATCAACAGTACAGTCGGTAAACTCGGTAAAGAGAGTGTGAAAAAGGTTTTCCACCACGCCAAATACATCATCCTGGGTGACAAAAGACATCTCCATATCAATCTGATAAAACTCCCCCGGGCTTCTATTGGCACGGGCGTCTTCATCCCGAAAACAGGGAGCTATTTGAAAATACTTATCAAACCCGGCAACCATCAACAGCTGTTTATATTGCTGGGGCGCCTGGGGGAGCGCGTAAAAATTCCCGGGGTGAAGTCGGGATGGGACCAAATAGTCTCGCGCGCCCTCCGGACTGGAGCTGGTCAAGATGGGGGTCTGAATTTCGCTGAACCCCATACCGGTCATCAGTTCCCGTACCCGTTGGGTAACGCGGGAGCGAAAAATGATGGTATCGTGTAGTTTCTTCCGCCTCAGATCGATATAACGGTATTTCAGCCGCGTCTCCTCGGGTGCCTGTTCCTCGGGAAACACCTGAAACGGAAGGTGGTCACAGTAACTCAAAATCTCATACGAGTCGATGACTACTTCCACCTCTCCGGTTTCCAGCTTCGTATTAATCGTATCCTCCGACCGGGGGACAACAACCCCGTCGATTCGGATAACGGTCTCTTTCGGAAGCCTGGTCACTTCATCATGGACCGGAGAATCGGGATTGCTGACCGCCTGGGTAATACCATAGTGGTCCCGAAGGTCGATGAACGTGACTCCGCCGTGGTCCCTTTTGTTGTGGACCCAACCGGAGAGCCTCACCTGCTTTCCCACATCCTCCCTACGTAATTCATTACACGCGTGAGTTCTAAAATAGTTCATGATGGAAGTCCGTCCTATTGTCTATCTTCTTTTATATTGAGTTTCCGGCATATCAGCTGCCGGACAAGCTTCGGGTCCGCCTTGCCGGAAGAAAGCTTCATTACCTGACCCACGAGAAAACCGACCGGTTTGGTATTGCCGGCTTTTATCTGTTCGACCGCCTTCTCCTGTTCGGTCATCACCTGATCGACCATGGTTTCGACGGCTGATTCATCACCGATCCGCTCCCACCCGTGCTCTTTGACGATCAGGCGGGGCGCTTTGTCTTCGCTGAAGACGGCTTCAACCACATCTTTGGCGATTCTTCCGCTGATTGTACCTTCATCAATCAATGAAATCAACTCCGCCACCCTCTCAGGTGTAAAGGGACCGTCGGCAAGAAGGATACTTTCCCTGTTGATTATTTTTTGGATGTCTCCGCACAACCACACGGCAGTCCGCTGCGCGTCCGCGCCGTGTTCCACCGTCTCTTCATAAAAATCGGCACTCTCCTTCTCCCCGCAGATGAACTCCGCCTGGCCCTCGGAGAGCCCGTACTGCTCCCGCATGCGTTTCCGCCGCTCCCACGGCAGTTCCACTAAAAGCCCATCGACCGACTGCAGAAATTCCTCATTCGGCTCGAACGGAGGGAGGTCCGGTTCGGGAAAGTAACGATAATCGTGCGAACTCTCCTTCCGGCGCATCAATTCGGTCGTACCGGTCGACTCATTCCAGAGGCGTGTTTCCTGGGAGAGCGTTTCCCTTTCACCTAACAGTTCGATCTGTCGTTCAATCTCATACTGAAGCGCCTGTTTAATGAACCGGGAAGAGTTCATGTTCTTTACCTCGGTTTTTATTCCCAGCCCCTTCCCCTTCTCGTTTACCGATACGTTCGCGTCACATTTTAACGATCCTTCCTCCATATTGCCGTCGCACACGCCGAGGAACCGGACCATCGAGCGGAACTCTCTAATAAACTGCTCCGCTTCCTCTCCGGTGGTCAGATCGGGCATGGTAACGATTTCCAAGAGTGAGGTCCCCGCCCTGTTGTAATCGAGATAAGAGGTGTCGCCCGAATGGATCATCTTCCCCGCGTCCTCTTCCACATGGACGTCGTGGACGCGGACCTTTTTCATTTCTCCGCCCAATTGAAGATTCAGAAAACCGTCCGTACCCACGGGAGCGGCGAATTGCGAAATCTGATAGTTCTTCGGCATGTCGGGATAGAAATAGTTTTTCCGTTCGAAATAGGTGCGGCTGCTGAGACTGCAGTTGAGGGCGCGTGCGACCAGGTAGGCCATTGTCATCGCTTCACGATTGAGTGAAGGGAGAACACCGGGATACCCCATGCAGACGGGACAGATGTTGGTATTCGGTTCATCCCCGAAGGCGGCCTTACAGCTGCAAAAAACCTTGGTGTCGGTCAAGAGGCGAATATGAATCTCCAATCCGATAAAAGAGGTGTACATGGTTCAGCTCCACTTCTCACTGCAGCCGGGGCAACCGGGCACAGGATACACCTCCGCGTACCGCGCGGCGACCTCGAAAAGTTTTTCTTCCGCGAAAAACGGGGCCAGGAGCTGCATTCCGATGGGGACCCCCGCCTCTACACCGACGGGAAATGAGAGGGCCGGGATTCCGGCCAAATTTGCCGTCCCGGTAAACTTGTCGGCCAGTTTTTGCCGGAACGGGTCCATTTCCGCGCTTCCGTGTTGGAAGGCGGAGGTCGGAAAGGCGGGCGTGAGCAGCGCGTCTACTTCGGTAAAAATTGATGCAAAATCGTTTCGAATGGCGGTTCTGATTTTTTGCGCCCGCAGGTAGTACTGGTCCTGAAAACCGGAGCGCAAAACGTAAGTGCCGAGTAAAATCCGCAGTTTCACCTCATCGCCGAAACCGTGGTCTCGTGCTTTTTTAACCAGCTCCTCATGTCCGGAACACGCTTCCGGCCGCGCTCCGTATCGAATTCCGTTGAATCTGGCCAGATTCGCGCTCGCCTCCGCCGTCGCAATGGTATAATAGGCAGGGACCACGTATTCCAGAGTCGGCAATTCCACCTCACGGATGTCGTAACCCAACTTTTTCAACGTATCGATGCACAAAAGATATCCGCTTTCAATATCCGGATCGAGAGAAAGCGGGGAAGAGAGAATCCCTATCGTCCGCACCGGTCTTCGCGGGCAACATCGCCGCGACCAACCGATTCCTCCGATTCCGAGGGCCCTGCCGGTTCGCAGGGGACCGTCGAATGGTCGAGAGGATCGGTCCCTCGTACAACCTTGAATACAGCTTCCATCAAAGGGATCGATTTGGTGATGATCCCCGGTACTTCCAGGGAAGATGCGTAGGCGGTAAGGCCGTATCGCGATACGGAACCGTAGGTCGGTTTCAGCCCGTATACTCCGCAAAAAGCCGCCGGTTGACGGACCGAACCTCCGGTATCGGTGCCCAAGGCAAAGGGCACCAGTCCGGCGGCAACCGCCGCGGCCGAACCGCCGCTCGAACCGCCGGCAACGCGGGAGACATCCCACGGATTATTCGTCTGCAAGAGCGCGGAATTGTCGGTGGACGATCCCATTCCGAATTCATCCAAATTCGTTTTTCCGAATACAACGGCCCCCGCGTCGAGAAGTTTTTGAACGCATGTCGCCGTATAAGGAGCAATCAGATTTTCCAGCATTTTTGAACCGCAGGTAAAGCGAAAGCCTTGGACCGCTATGTTGTCTTTTACGGCAAACGGCATGCCCGCGAACTCGTCGTTTTTTTCTGTACCGCCCACCGGTACAGCCTGCGGACCGGCACCCTTCTCGGTTTTGGGTCCAACGCTGAGCCCCACCCCCTTATCGATATCGAATTCGAGAAAACTGTGTATCTTTTCTTCCCACTCCGCAACATAGGAGAGATACCTCTCGCGTATTTCCGTGTCGCGCAGTATCCTTACCCAAGGGGATAAATCGACAGTCACTTTAAAAACCTCATGATGTAATGGTGCGGGAATGATAAAGCTACAGGACGTTCGGTATTGTAATAAATCGATCGTCGGATTCCGGACTATTCGATAGTATGGCATCCGCGACGACCGGTAAGTGAATTACCATGCGCCGTCCGTCGGGAATAGTCTCTACCGCTTCGCCGGAAATATCCTCTCGCAGCCGATTATGTTTTGCCAACGCGTGGGTGGTTGGTTCGAGATCTTCAACATCCATTTCGTTCATCTTATCGAAATAATCGAGCATCTCAGTCACGGCTTCCTGAAGTTTTTTAACCTCGAATTCACTCAATTCGAGCATCGCCAATTCCGCGGTTAGAAACAGCTCCCTTCTTTCCATATATTGAAGCACATTATCGAGAGGGACGAAACATGTCAAGGCGCCGCATTTCGAATTGCTGAAATTAAATTATTTGACTTCACCATAATTTCATTTTATTATTAACGAGTATACCTATATGAACCTCGTTCAAATGCGAATTACATGAAGATAATTAACCTGATAAACCCATGGGCAGTTGCCATATATTCCTCTTTTGCATGGGGCTTGTTACAGTGAGAATATGAAACGGTCCGATCAGGCAGAGGAAGACGGATTCCATTCTTTTTTTCTTTCAGAGGAGCAGTAGTGGTTAAAAAAGATTTTCCGACAATTCATTTTTACGATCAGGACTTTGTAGATCTCTACGATCGCACCTGGGCGTGGATTCAAGATTTTTGGAAGAAAGGGACCAAAAGAAACGGTTTACAGGCCAAATATTTTAATTACCCGGAAAGCGAAACAATCAACCAATTTGAAACCATCCTCTCTACCTTTTTCTTGGTGTACAGCAATAAAAACTATCCCGTCACTTCTCTTCTTGAAAACTTTTATTCCAAACAGGAACCGAACGGGGCCATTCGGGGGGAATACAGTGAGGTTACCGGAGAAACGGTGGTTAGCGATAAAAACCCGGAAGGGGTCCCTCCCCCGCTCTTTGCCTGGGCGGAGTACAACATTTATCACAAGATCGGCCTTAAAAAACGAATAAAAGATATTATGCCGATATTGGAGAAGTATTTTGTCTGGTTGGAATCCACCTTTCAGCAGGAAAACGGGCTGTACGCGGTCCCTACGGAAGCGACGATGATGTACAATTCTCCAAGGAAAAAGCTCTACTATCCCATCGATTTTAACGCGCAGGCAGCGATAAACTCTCTCTACATGTCCGCGTTAGGCGACGTCCTAAACGATAAAGAGATCAGCTTTACCTACAAAAAGAAATATTTCTCCCTTAAAACCAGAATCAACTCTCTGATGTGGAATGAAGAGGACCAGTTCTATTACGATTTGGACCGAAAAGAGAACCAGATCCAGGTCAAAACGATCGCTTCGTTTTGGACCTTATTGGCGGAGATTCCCAATGAAAACAAGGCAAACGCGCTTATCGACCATCTAAAAAGGCCTGAGAGTTTCGGTACGGAAAACCCGTTTCCCAGTCTGGCATCCTCCGAACCGATGTTCGACGAAAAAGGGAAAGGGGCCAGAGGATCGGTTTTCCCGTGCTACACCTTTATGGTAATCAAAGGGCTGGAAAAATTCGCCAGATACGATTTTGCCCGAGAATGCTCGATCAGGCATCTCTACTATATTCTCGACACACTCCATCCCGAAGGGAAAAAGCAGGGCAATCTTTATGAAGCCTATCTCCCGAAAAGTGAAGGGCCGTCCCAATGGCCCGGCAAAGAAGGTTTTCCGAAACCTCTCTACCTGCAGTATGCCGCTCTCTCTTCAATCACTCTTATGATAGAAAATGTAATCGGACTCTATATCAGTCTGCCTCGGAAGACGGTGGACTGGATTGTCCCCACACTCGAAATTATGGGTATCGAAGGCCTCTCCCTCAAACGGAACATGATTACCATTTTGAGCAACAAGAGCGGAAGGGGATGGGAAATCCGGCTTGAATCGGAAAAACTCTACTATTTTACCTTCAATCTTTTGGGGGAGAAAAAGAAGACCCTTCCCATTCCCTCGGGGAAATGTTCCATGCTTATCGATAAACTATAGGGTACACTACAGATGGGTTGGATAGGGAAGATAGTCGGAGGTACCATCGGTCTCTTCTTAGGCGGTCCCCTCGGCGCAATTGCGGGGGTCGCTCTCGGTCATGGTCTCGATGTTGCAAGGGACCAGCACTCCGGCACCACGATGAGATCTCCGTTTCACAATCCTGAACAAAAGGCACAGCTGACCTTTTTTGTGGCCACCTTTTCCATGCTCGCGAAGCTGGTCAAGGCGGACAAAAATATCAGCAGAGAAGAAATTTCTACCATTGAGACCTTCATGGTGCATGATCTCCATCTCGATTTCCAAAGCAGACAGGTTGCCTCTCGTATTTTTCAAACCGCCCTTGAATCGAATGAGACATTCGAGAGTTTAGCTTCGCAGTTTTACGGTCAGTTTCGTTCCAACCCCCAGCTTCTGGAGCTGCTCATCGATATTTTGATCCGAGTCGCCGCCGCGGACGGCAACATCACCCGAAACGAAGAAGAGCTGATACTGCAGGCAGTACGGATTTTCGGTTTTACAGCGGACTACTATCGGGTCATCAAGCAGCGTTATTCAAAGGCGCACGATACTGCATACGCGATTCTGGGGTGTTCGAGCGACGACTCTAACGAGACCATCAAAAAAAAGTATAAGCAGCTGGTCTTCGAACATCATCCGGACACCATAGCATCCAAAGGGCTGCCGGAAGAGTTTGTCGAATACGCAAATAAAAAGTTCAGCGAAATACAGCAAGCCTACGAAACCATCCGGAAGGAGCGGGGGTTTTAGACGGTCACATTTTTTCAGAAAACCAAGAAAAAAAGTCTTCAAAACGGTCCTTCCACCGTCTGCCGCCCCCGAGAGAGCAGGCGCGACGGACCCATTCCTCCCTGTTACCGGTACAACGGCTTCCTTGAAGGGTCGTCCTGATAACGGAAAGGGGCCCTTCATCCAAAGAATCGGAGTAGACAGTGGCCTCTTCTATGGATCCGTGCCGGGTTGAAAGCAGAACATCGACACCTCCCCACGGGAACCGCGTTGTATAACGGACGGTAAACCGGGGGGTTTTTCCTATTCTCCAATCCCAATCCGCGTACTTTTCATACGTTGCCCGTATCAAAGGATTCGCCATGACCGCTTCTTCGGTCAGAACGGTGGCGGCGGGGCCCTGTCCGCCGGTTTTAACGGTGCCCCCGTATTCCGCGACAAACCGTGTTACAATAGAATCGCACAACTGTTCATGGGTCACATACGGATTGATGTCCGTTATGTTGACAACACGGGAACGGATAGAGGCGATACCTTTGGATTCCAATTTCCCCCGGTCCGGATTCAGATAATATTCAAGTTTTTCCAAATCGGTATTCACAAGGAGGGTACCGTGATGAAATGCCTTGGACGAGGCTAATTTGAACGCGCTTCCGGAGACTTTTTTCCCCTCAACCAGAATATCATTTCTCCCCGACATTACCGCCTCGATATCAAACCGGGCCAGACTGTCGATTATGATTTTGATGTTTCGCTCTTTATCATATTGTGTCTTCGGTGAAAAGAAGGTGAAGTTGGTGTTCCCTAAATCGTGATACACCGCCCCGCCGCCGCTCTGTCGCCGGGCAAGGAACACACCGTCATGCTCGATCTCTTTCACCCTGCATTCGACCCACGGATTTTGAAACCGACCGATGACCACCGCATTATCGTTGCGCCACAGATAGAGAATCTGTTCATCCGGACGCATGTTTTTGAAGATATGATCTTCAATGGCGAGATTGAGGTAGGGATTGTACGATCGGGAAAAATAGACGGAAAGCCGCGGTTTCATGAGAAACTACCCGGTGAGAAACGGTGCAAGCGCTTCCAGCAGCAGGTCGAGTTTCTCCGAAAGCATCTCTTCATTCTCAGCCTCCGCCACCAGACGAAGGTATGGTTCCGTATTCGAGGGACGGACATTGAACCACCAGTCGGGGAACTCTATCCGGTAACCGTCGAAGTCGTGGACTGCCGTTGGTTCTTCTTTTTCGGTAAACGTTGCTTTCAGCGCTTCCATCGCCTTCTCCTTTTCTTCAATCTTGAAGTTGATTTCTCCGGAGTAGGCGTATTTCGATATCTCCGCGATTAATTGAGAAAATGTCTTTCCCTCCGCATTCATCTGCTCGAGAACGTCCAAAACAATGAGGGCGGCGAGAATTCCCGAATCGCAGTGGTAAAAATCCCTGAAATAGTAGTGGCCGGCCAGCTCCCCTCCGAAAATCGCCTTCAGCTCGCGGAGTTTCACCTTGGCGTAGGCGTGGCCGACCTTCCACATGTAGGGGGTACTGCCGAAGGAGCGTATATATTCGGAAACACTTCGGGAGGCGCGGATATCATGGAGCACGTAACCGCTCTCCTTCTTCAGATAGAAGTGCGCGATGACTCCGATAATGAGGTCCGGTGAAATAAACCGACCCCGTTCATCGGTAAACATGACCCGATCGGCATCTCCGTCAAAGATGATGCCTGCATCCAGACCGTTTGCTTTTACCAGCTGTTTGAGATCGGCAACGTTTTCCTCTATAAGCGGATTCGGTTCATGATTGGGAAAGGTCCCGTCCAAGGTGTCGTAGATGTAGTGCGGCCCTGTTCCTAAGATATCCTTGATCACCAACGCGGCCATTCCGTTGGAGCAGTCGACACCGACCTGCATCCCGCCGGCGGGAGCGAACTGTTTCATGTAATCGATATACTCCTGCCTCACGTCGTGCTCTCGAATTTTTCCCTTCGATGCAGCCGGAGCACCGAGAGGCCCGGAACGGACTAACTGTTCGAGCTCGGCCAGGCCGGATTCGTAGCCGACCGGAAGCGCCCCGGTTTTCGATATTTTGAGCCCGTTGTACTCTTTCGGATTGTGGGAGGCAGTGATTTGTACGGAAGCGGGAAACTCGTGTCTCGCCGTCGTGAAATAGACCATGGGGGTGGTGGCCAATCCCATGTCGTAGACGTCGGTCCCGCTGTCGGTAATTCCACCTGTCAGATAGTCGTACACTTCGGGTGACGTCTCCCGTACATCCCTTCCTACCAATACCTTGTCCGCCTTCAGAAGCCCCGGAAGGAACCTGCCGATTTTATACACATCGTCTTTATTAAAATCTTTATTGTAGATGCCTCGTATATCGTACGCTTTGAACGCTCCCACGCTTCGCCTCCTCTCTATCGGACGTTTTTCTCGGACGTCACGCCTGCTGCCGACACACTTTACCGGCATGCTCTCCTGTGGCCATCTTGTATCGGTTTTTACCCTGCTGTCAATAATGGTATGAATATCGGCTGGAAGAGCACACAACTGCATGCTACTATTAAGAAACCATGAAAACGGACAGACTTCTTTCAATCATAATATATCTATTGAACCGTGATCTGGTAACGGCACGTGAATTGGCGGAGAAATTCGAAGTGTCGGTGAGGACTATACAACGGGACATGGATGCAATCGAATTGGCCGGTATTCCTATCGTAACCATCCAGGGCCCATCCGGCGGCTATTCCATCATGAACAGCTTTAAACTCGACCGCCAGTATGTATCGGCCGACGACCTCTTTTTCATCATTACCGCTTTACACAGTATCGACTCCTCTCTTCCGGGAGGAACCATCCGTTCGACAATAGAGAAAATGAAAAACCTGCTCCCCCGAGAGGGGGCTTCTATTCTGGAACAGAAAAGCGAAAAACTTTCGATCGATTTCAGCGCATTCGGGGGTTCGGAAAAACAACGGCAGCTGTTCCGCGTACTCGAACAGGCCATCGAACAGCAGCGGCTGGTCTCTTTTTCCTACAGCAGCAACAGGCTGGAACGGACGGAACGAACGGTGGAACCAATGACCCTCTCGTTCAAATGGCGATCGTGGTACCTGTTCGGGTTCTGCCGATTGAGAAACGATTTCAGGATTTTCCGATTAGGGCGCATCCGGGATGTTCGGACATTTGACCGCCGATTTTCACGACGCAAAAAGAATTTACAGGAATTCTCCCAAGAGACCGGTCAGTGGAACACGGCGGATTGGATCGAGCTCATCCTGAAGTTCGATCCCTTTATCAGACCCGTTGTCGAAGAGTATTACCCGGCGGATGAGCTTCACGAACAGCCCGACGGTTCGCTGATCGTTAAAAGCCGGATGCCGGAAGACGGCTGGGTCTACGGACTTATTTTGAGTTATGGTAAATATGTTGAGGTGCTCTCACCCGAGCGGATCCGTACGCTCATCAAGGATGCGGCGCAAGAAATCGTTCACCTCTACGAATAGGCAGTGCCGCACGACTCACACCACTACCAGCACAATAGTCGGTGCCGGCAAAGGGTCACCCCCCGGTTGGGTTTCCCGGAAAAACGGCACTCCCCTTTTGGTTTTCCGGCCAATCACCAAAAAAAACAAAAAAAAAATTTAATTACGACATACTGCTGTCGTATTTCCCGTCGTATAGTAAGGACAACAATAGGGGGTGCAAAGGATAACCGCTGGATCCTGAACCCCAAAACAAACGGTGGCTGGAGAAAAACAAGCACCAAAAGTAAGGAGTAATGATATGGAAATTAGAGAAGTAAAAGAACAAAAGTCGATGTGTATTAAAGCGACAACACCGGTTGAGAAGCTGTCTCAGGTGTTCGGAGAAGGGTACGGAGAGATTATGCAGGAAGCGGGCAAGGCGGGAGTTCAACCGACAGGAGCTCCCTACGCGCTCTATTTGAACGATGACATGAGCAATCTCCGGATTGAATTCGGTTTTCCGGTCGCCCAGTCTGTGTCCGGGCTGGGAGGAAGAGTACAGGAAGGGACGATCCCCGGCGGAAAAACGGTGGTAGGAATGCATGAAGGGCCTTACGATACCATCGAGGAAACATACAACAAGTTAATAGCGTTTGCCAAAGAACAGGGCAAGGAGCCGGTGGGAATAAGCTATGAGGTCTACCTCACCGATCCTACGGAGACAAAACCGGAAGATTTGAAAACCGAGATATACTTCCCGCTGAAGAACTAAAAATTGGGCAAGTTGTTACACCATACTTGATATCGCAGAGAATAGGCCTGCCGTCGGATTATGCCCGGAAACACTTCTACGGCGGCAGGTTTTTATACTTTCCCGTTTATGAAATCAGATTGGAAATAGAACCAAATCTCTGAGTATAAATACCTATTTCTAGAAAACCGACAAAATTAAGTATTTTCTCGGATAGTCTTTTCTCTGCTGTTTCCCTATTTTTGTTACCGTTAGGAGGAACAGATGGATTCAGACTACACCGTACAGTTTCTTAGTATTGCATCGATTGTAGCCGCTATGGTTTTCTCTGCCGCGGCAGTCCTACTCTATGTAGTATGGAAAACAGTGAGCTGCGACAATCAGTTTGGTTTATTTTCTGTCTCGGCATCGTCGGAATAATCTGTTTTATATCAATCATCTTCTAATAGATTATTTATTTTTAAAGGTTGTATTCAAACAGCCTTATTAAGGAGAAAAAAATGCGAACCGACACAATGTACGACAAAACGACAAAGAGCTTCAAAGGACTTACCAAGCAACAAAAGGCCCGTAAAAGTCTCATCTACTATCTTATTGCGGTTTTTGCACTTTCAACGCCGCTCTATTTGCTTATATTTCTTACGGGACGCTCCGTCTATGAAAATCAGATACTTATCATTCTTTTAATGTGGACTCCCGCGGCTGCCTCGCTTGTCATTCGTCTGATCCGGAAGGAAGGTTTCCGAGGAATCGGATTCACGCTTCGTGGGCGTTCTATATGGAAAAGCATCGGGATTGCACTGCTTTTTCCTCTTATTGTAGGATTTCTCTCGTATGGAGGGGCGTGGCTCACCGGATTAGCCGAGTTCCGACCCCTGACAACCGGTCAAAATCCAGTCATAGGATTGCTGACTGGGGTAGCAAAGGCTGTAACTGTCGCAACGCTTTTCGGTATAGTAATTGTCACTGGTGAAGAAATAGGCTGGCGTGGCTACATGACCGGTAAACTTATGGAATCAGGATGGAATGCGCCGAATCTGATAGGGGGTCTCATCTGGTCCCTGTGGCACACACCGCTTATACTAAGCGGCCAATATACAAGCGGTCCCTATCCGATAGTATCCGCGCTGACATTTGCCGTCTTAGCTGTTGCGCTGCACTCTTTATGGTCCCGATGGCGAATTCTTACAGGTTCCCTTTGGCCGGCCATAATCGCCCATAGCGCCTGGAATTCGGTTATTCAGAATCCTTTCGACGGACACACAGGCGGTGAAGGTGCATTTTTATGGCTTGGAGATTCGGGTCTTCTCGTCGTTTCCGCTGCGGCAATTCTGATTACTGTTTTCACTCACGCCAAAGAAAAACGAAGTCAGACGTCTTTCGAGAGGTTGGCAGCACAGTCATAACGGGCCCCTGAAATGGATGGAATTCACAATCACCAACAGAGAATGCAGGAGGGAAAGGAAATGAAAAGTACGTTATCACTATCAAGAATCATCCACACAATAGTCAGTTTCTTAATCGTTGTTGGAACCGTAATACTGTTCTCAGGCGGCTGTGCGTCGGGACCTATCGTACAAGATTCTCGATACCGAACCGAACAGGAGAACACCTCCACTACATGGGATACCGACATCGAAGTTTTTGAAACCAGGTTGCCGAAGCTGCATAAAAACCTCTTTTTTGCGATAGGTGAAAAAGAGTACATGGACCGACTTGCCGCGTTACGAAAAGAGGTGCCGAATCTCTCCGATAGAGAAATCGAAATAGAACTGCGCCGCCTGCTGAGCGACGTGGGAGACGCCCACACCGACCTCTCGTTGCAGGTCGAGGAACTTTTTCCCTTAACCTTTACCCATTTCAAAGAAGGGGTTTTTCTCCGTGTCGCGCCGGAGGAGTATGCCGACTATGTAGGGATGAAACTCACAGCAATCAATGGTGTTTCTGTCCAAGAGATAAAACAAAAGATCGCCGACATTGTGCCGCATGAGAATGAAGCACAACTGTGGAAACGGTATACCGATTTCCTGGTCCTTTCGGATTATTTGCGTGCCCTGGATGTTATTGAAACCGATGAGGCAACCTACCGACTTCTTGATGAGAAGGGCGGCGAACAGTCGATAACAGTCTCGACTGTTTCGAAAAACAGCGAAATCGATTGGTACAGGCTTCTTGGAGGCGCGGTACCGTTCCCCGATGATCAAAATGAAATTCCGCTCTACATTTTTAACACCCGAACCCCGTACCGAATGCAGTACTTAAGCGATGAAAAAATCCTCTATATCCAGTACAACCAGTGCAGGAATGATCCTGATAAACCGTTCTATCCGTTTTTCGAAGAAATAAAAAAGATAATGCGGACCCGACCGGTTGAAAAAGTGGTAATCGATCTGCGGTGCTCAACGCTATCGACTTAAAACAGAAAGCCGGTGCCGTTTTAATCGGAGAACCGACAGGCGGTAAACCGAACCACTACGGGGAGGTGAAAAGGGTGACCCTTCCTCATTCAGGTCTTACCCTCTCATACTCGACGAAATATTTCTCTCGATACAAAAAAGATACCAGCACACTCCGCCCCGATATCGAACTGCTCTGGAGCTTTGATGATTTTTCATCTTTAAAAGACGGTGTGATGGAATTGATAAAGAGCAGCGTATAATAAATGGTCCGGCAACAATGATTTTCAACAAGTTTTGCATGTAAAGGGTGGCACTTCATATTGTCTTCGTGGCAGTAACAAAGTGGAAGATAATAGATTATCCGGAGAAGGGATTGTGTATCCGTATTCCTGAATAAAACTGGCCGGTATTGAGGTCTTCCGAGTAGATCATGTCGCAACGGGCATATTCGGCGTTACTCACGATACATGCATCCCAAAAATTGATGCCGTACGTTTTTTTTATTTCTACCGCTCGTCGAATCATTGCTGGAGTTTGGTAAACTACCTCCATCTTCTCAAGAAAATGAAGCTGCCGAAGGACCACCTCTTCTTTTTGTCCCAGTTTACTCATAGCGACATGAGCATACTCCTGTAATACTTGGGTTGAAACTACTCCCCCACCGCCTTTCAAGAGTTGAGAAATGAGGTGTACCGCCATTTTCTGTTTATCAGGAATTCGTTTGTCGTTAGCGTATATGAGTATGTTTGTATCGAGAAAGTATTTTGCCACAGAGAGCCTTATCCTCTCTTGTATTCTTCAGTCCGATTAAAACGATATCCGGGGGGCGATTCTCCCGCAAAGTGTGAACAAATATCCTCGAACTCACGTGCTGCCGATTCACTGTCCAATTGGTTGGTAATCTGTTCGAGATAATTCCGTATAAGATTATTGAGAGAAGAATTATGCCGTTTTGCGTATTCACGGGCCTTTTTGATCAGTTCTTCATCCGCAGATAATGTAATATTCATCTGTCTTTCCTCTATGTGTGATATGTGTACACTTAATTATATTTTGGCTGGTTGGAAACGTCAAGATTTTATCCTGGCGCCAAGGGATTCGAATTGCTGTCTTGCAAGCCTTTTCGGTAGCCCGGTTCCCTGATTCTCCCGCAAAGTGTGAACAAAGATCCTCGAACTCACGTGCTGCGGCTTCACTGTTCAACTGCACAATCCGATTGCAATCTTACAACTGATGGTCTATAGTTGCCGTAGCCCCACGCATAGCAGGGAATCCCAGGAAAGGTGTGATTATGGCGGGAAATATTATAGAGAATATTAGAAAAAAAGAGGCGTTTATCTGTGATATGGACGGTGTCCTCTATCACGGCAACCGTCTGCTTCCCGGAGCGGCTGATTTCGTTTCATGGCTGAAACAAGAACAGAGGTCCTTTCTCTTCCTTACCAACAGCAGCGAACGGTCCCCGCAGGAATTGATGCAGAAGTTGGGCCGGATGGGAGTCGAGGTTGGAAAGGAGCACTTCTATACCAGCGCTCTGGCCACGGCCACATTCCTCGGAACCCAATGTCCTAACGGGAGGGCGTACGTCATCGGTGAGGCGGGACTGATCAATGCCCTCTATACGGCGGGGATAACGATGGACGATGTAAATCCGGACTATGTGGTTGTGGGCGAAGCCCGTTCCTACAACTTGGATGCTCTTGTTCACGCGGTGAATCTAGTGCAGGGCGGTGCCAAGCTCATCGGGACAAATCCCGACGTCAACGGGCCGGTGGAAAAAGGGATCATGCCGGCGACGGGGGCCCTCATCTCTCCGATTGAACTGGCAACAAACAAGAAGGCCTATTTCGTGGGGAAACCGAATCCTTTGATGATGCGTCACGCCCTTAAAAAACTAGGTACGCGGCGGGAAGATACCGTCATTGTCGGGGACAGGATGGATACCGATATAATCGCCGGAATCGAAGCGGAAATAGATACCGTCTTGGTCCTCTCCGGTGCCACGAAACGGGATGAAGTCCAAGCGTATGCCTACGCACCTGATATAATCTTAGAAGAGGTAGGAGAAATCGTGCCCGCCTCGTAAATAAATTCCGAACATTGTCGTAGTTCCCGACGTCAATTAGTTGTCGTCCCGATAATATACTGGTACCTTTACAGTATACTATCTCGACCTTTTGGCGGTATTGACAATGTTGTGGCTTCTTTTTGCTGTTTCAAGTGCTCTCTTCGTAACCGTGAAAAACATGTTTACTCGTAAACTGGTACTGGTAACCGGCAGGCTCGCCGTGCTCTATTCCGGTTTCCTGGTTGTGCTGGTATGCAGCTGGAGTGTGGTGTCGATAATCGGAATACCGGAAATAAAACCGATGTTTTATCCCGCGATAATCGGCGCGTCACTTATCGACGTCATTGCCGTGGGATCGTTGATCATGGCTTTCTCTTTCGGCGAGGTTTCCGCCGTCTATCCCATTACTTCATTCACCCCTGCTTTCCTCCTCGGTACTTCATTCCTCATTTTAGGTGAGGTCCCCTCACTGCTGGGATTAGCGGGGGTGCTGGTCATTGCGCTAGGCTCATACGTCCTGAAAATCACGGAAGCCCGTGCCGGTGTATTAAAGCCGTTTCGGCTTCTTTTTACCGATAAGGGACCTCGGTTTATGATCGTGGCAGCACTCCTGTTTAGTTTTTTAGGCCCTCTGTTCAAGTTGGCGATGGCCAACTCATCCATCTTTTTTGCCTTGGCATTTTCTCAAGTTCTCTCTTCCCTTTACTTAACCGTCTATTTCATCGCCAGACGTCGGCTGAAAACGGTTTTTAAGACAATGACCCGCCATCTCGCCCTAGTAATCGGAAGCGGAGTTCTTATTTATCTGCAGGCGATTTTCCTGTTCATGGCCATGAACCTGACTCTGGTAGCCTACGCGGTCAGTGTCAAAAGAATCAGTATACTCCTCTCCGTTATACTCGGCAGCCTCATCTTTCGGGAAAAACATCTGTGGCGGAACATAGCCGCCGGGACCATCATGCTTGTTGGTGTTATCCTGATTAGCTTCTCATAAACAGTACCGCGGTGCAGCAATTCGAAAAGTAAGCTTTGGGGATTCGAAATGTGAACGATTGTATTGATAAGAGACCGTCAATTTGATGATTCTGCTATAGAAAAGACCTATCTGCATAGAAAATCGTCAACAAATTGACGGTCTTCATAACCTTTCACAGCAAATTACGATCACATTTCGAATCCCTGACCGCGGTGTAAAACGATCTTCAAAACGGTACGGATGTTGGAAAAACCGTCATCCATGGTATAGTAATTGTATGCACTATTACATCGTTACCGAGGCGTCACAAGGCTTCGGTGCCTTTTTATAGGAGGAGTACAAAATGAAAGCCAAAACCAAGGTGCTTTTTATCTGTACCGAACAGATAATCCGGGAGACGGTATGAAAGGAGCTGTTATAGAACGACTCAACTCGGGCGGGCTCATGACCAACTACTACTGCAGTTCCCGGTGCAGGCACTGCCTCTATTTCTGCAGCCCCTTTTGGACGAAAGAGTATATCGATGAAGCTGCTACAGACTCGGTCCTCTCATCGGTGAGAAGAATGGGCTGCTATTCCGTTCATATCGGGGGAGGGGAACCGTTTCTCGATCATGAAGGACTTTTGAAAGTGCTCGCTGTTTTTAAGCAGGCACGTATGGGACTGGATTACGTCGAGACAAACTGCTCCTGGTACACCAACCGGAAAACCGCGGTCAACAGGCTGAAGGAGCTTCGGCAGGCAGGATTGAATACGATCTTAGTTTCCATCTCTCCCTTCCATAACGAGTACATCCCCCTTAACAAGACGTTGGGAGTGATACAAGCGGCAGGAGAAGCGGGCATCGGGATATTTCCCTGGGTGGAACGATTTCTCTCCGATCTGCAGCAGTTCGGACCGTCCAAACCGCATACGCTGGAACAGTACGAAGAACGGTTCGGAGACGGGTATATCGAAAACCTTCCCCGCAATTACTGGATTACCATGCGCGGACGGGCCCTCGAAACCTATTCCCGCTTTATGGAACCGAAGCCGTTAAGCCGTCTCCTTGCCGAAAATAGCGGAGGCTGTTACGAACTGTTCGAGACATCCCACTTTCATATCGATTTATACGGGAACTATATTCCCGGTCTCTGCACCGGCTTATCCGTCGAACACACCGATTTGGGCTCCCCGATCGATAGCGACAAATATCCTTTCCTCTTTCTATTGATGAAAAAAGGAACAGACGGACTTCTGTCACACGTGCAAGAGAAGTACGGGTTTACACCGGAAGATAGCTACGTGTCCAAATGTCAACTGTGTTATTCAATCCGACGTTATCTCGTAGTCGAAAAGAACATCCATTCAGCTGATCTGCAGCCGGAACAGTATTACACCGCCGGGGACCCGAACTGAACCGGCGTTAAGGATTACGCGACCCCGCACCGATAGGCACCCTTCCGGGCCGGGGACGACACTGCCGGCCTAAAATACATATTGCGAAAATCAACAAATCATGTACAATACAGCAAGCGCACGATATCGTATCATAAGCAAAGATTTTCAGCAGGAGGAAACAATGGAGACTATCATGGTCGTCGATGACGAAGCTCTTAATCGGATGATAGTCGAGAAAACTTTATCAAAACAGGGGTATCATGTCATACTGGAAAAAAACGGCAGTGACGCCTTAACAAGCATAGAAAAACAGAAGCCCGATCTGCTCCTCCTTGACATCATGATGCCGGGGATATCCGGTTTCGAAGTGTGTGCACAACTGAAGGACAGGGAAGAAACAAAGAACATCCCGGTGATCATGTTGACCGCCTTAAGCGGCAGAGACGATATCGCCAAAGGTGTTGAAGCGGGCGCCGATGAGTTTATTACCAAACCGTGTAACAACGATGAACTTCTCATCCGTATTCGTTCACTCATTCAAATAAAAAACCTAAACGAATATTTTAATAAAAACCAGCTTCTCTTCGAGAAGGTCCATTCGTTGACCGACTCACTTATCGAAGAGTTCCCCATTGAAGGGAAAGACATTGAAAACATCATCCTGACGGTATTGGAGATGAACCTGAAGCGTTACAGGGGTGAAATAAACAAACCGGAAGCGGTCTACTACTCGTTCATTTCAGACGGTATCGTTATACCGGAGACAGTTATCTCACCGAAGATAGGCGGTATCGTCCGCGGGCAGTGCTCGTTCCCCTTCGCAAGCAGTACCCTCGAGCCGCTTTGCCGCAAACAGAAAGGAATGCTGGTATCGAATTGGCAGCAGGCAGAACACTCTCTCGAGGAATATCAGGAAAAACTTCCGAGAGAGCTGACGACAGCCGTGGGGGAGGTCAGAAATTTCATCTATTATGAAGATGACGAACAGAAAATAATGTTTCTCAATTTCGAAAAAGAGATCAGCACCTTCGCCCTCACCTGGTTTTCCCACCTTATCCACTATTCCCATACCATATCGGCAATTCTCGACCGAATGAGGCGGAAAGAGATGGAGTATACGGCATTGGCCAATTCGCTAAGCCGTATCGCCGAAATCAAGGACGATGCAACCGGAAAGCATATTCGTGTAAAAGAGCTAAGCGGCCTTCTCTGTAAACAATTCGGATGCAGCGAAGGGTTTGTCAATCAGATAACCGACGCCGTCGGTCTCTACGATATGGGAAAACTCCTTATCGACCATAATATCTTGGTAAAACAGCAGCCGCTTTCGGACCGTGAATGGGAAATTATCAAAAAAATCCCCGAGTATGTCCATTCGATCCTGAGCGATCTGCCGAGGTTTTCACTCGTCAAAGAGATTGCCGGCGGACTGTACGAACATTGGGACGGAAGCGGCTATCCGAACGGACGCACGGGTGAAGAGATACCGCTCTCCGCCCGCGTCGTCTCCCTTGCCAACGTCTACGACGCGCTGCGGGGCACAAAAAGTTACCGGTCCGGTTTCTCACATCAGGAAGCAATGGATATCATCAACAACGGGGATGAGCGGGTACAACCAAGCCACTTCGATCCAAAGCTGCTGAAGCACTTTAACCGTTGTAGTGATCAGATCGCCGCACTCAACAGGGAACGGTTCGGGATGGCATAAACTATTTGACAGACCGGTTCATCAGATGTATTGTTTTTCTATGAACACTATCCAAGTCGGTGCGTTTGAAGCGAAAACGAACTTAAGCAATCTTCTCCGTGAGGTTGAGAAAGGAACGGTCATACATATTACCAGACGGGGCAAACCTGTCGCTGTGTTGAAAAAAGAGGAAGAAATACCTTCAACCGATCCGCTTACCTCACTTTCCCGATTACGGAATATCTGTAAAGATTTTACAATTGAAGAACTAATCAGCCTACGAGATGCGGGCCGGAAGAGACAACGGATATGCCGTCCGGCATCGACTTAGATTAAAAACATTTGATTCACAAATCCTTAAATTGAAAGATACCTTTTCTTTTATCCTATAAACCTCTCACGGCAGAGGATTATTGAACATTTCCTCATGATACTTTTTATCAACCATTCGGCACCGATGCCTCTTTCACAACGAGTTCATATCTAGTTATCCAAAGCAAACGTATCTTCGGTAGAAGAAATCCATCCGCGTAATCGTTCATGCATTGAAGAGCAGCCAGGGCATGTTTTCAAAACAGACATATTTCCAGCCGTTTCGTGTAACAAGACCCCGCCACGGTTTATCGATGCTATTGGGATGTCCTGTCGCAACGACAGACTGGATAAACGCGGAGTCGGGCTCATTCGTATTCTCTTTATCTAACAGACGATAAAACGAATAATCGGTCCCTTCCATCCATTGAGGAACATCAATATCACACAACCCAAGTGTGGTCGGAGCAATATCAACATGGTTGATGAGAGCAGGGACCCTCACCGCTTCCTCGTACGGGACGGTTTTTCTGAATTGGCCGTGAGAGCCGAGCATATCACCGTGGTCGCTGAAAAAGATAACGTATGTATTATTCAGCATCCCTTTCTCGCGAAGTTTTTCTATGACACGTCCGATGTTGTGGTCCAGGTTCTCGATCATAGCGTAATAACCGGCCAAATCTCGTCGCGCCGGTCAGCGATTTAGTTGTCGTTTCTTCAAATACGTTCTCGGCGTTTCTAAGAAATCCTGCAGCACCAGCATTGCCGCTCCGACAGCTATCGCGTTCGGACCGTAATGGGCAGCGAAAATCCGCGGTCCGATATTTTTTTCCATCCCCCCCAGGTTATCAACACACGCTTTTATATTATTGACATACATATCGGCAACGCCGTCCAGACTGCTGCCGATAAGCAGTATGTTCGGACTGAATAAGTTGAATATATTCGCAATCCCCACAGCCATGTAATAACCGGTTTTTTCCATGATGCTTCCGTGCAACTCCGAGCCGTTATTATATTCCTTTACAAAATTCTCAAAGAACACTCCGAAACTTTCATATTGCTTCTCATCGATATTCCCGGACTCCCTCATTGTTTTTAACAGCGCTTCTCCGGAAGCATAATCATACAGACAACCTCTTCTTCCGCAGTCACAATTTTTCCCATCCACATTGATGACGATGTGTCCGATTTCGCCGGCGGAGGTCACCCCCTGAATGATTTTACCTCGGTCCATCAACGTAAATCCCAAACCGTAATCGACTTCAACGAACACCAATAGTCCTACCAACCGCCTCACACTGTTCTTCTGATAATATTCCGACATAGCTCCGCAATCGGAACCTGTTTCCACAAAAGTTGGTAATCCAAACCATTCATAGACAATATCCTTTATCGGGGTATCTCTCAGACAGTCGAAATCGATCGGGTTCAATATTTTTTTTTCAACTAAATCTAAAGGACCCGGAACACCCAGCCCGATTCCCAATATTTTTTCACCGGCAATCTCCACATAATTTTGCAGGGTTTCTCTTATCAGAGATAAAATACTCTTCTTTTCAGGATGAGGAGGAATCATCAAAGAGTTCGAGTGGATGACATTGCCCCCTAAGTCTACCAATACGACAATAAGTTTTTCCCGTCGTATATCTATTCCGATTGCTTTGTATGAATCCTCTTTCAGACTTAAAAGGACCGGCTTCCTTCCGCCTTTGGAGGAAGCGCCACCCTCTCCTTCCACACGAATAAGATCGAAATCCATTAACTCATTAATCGTGCTGCTGATCGTGGTTTTCGTTAGGCCCGTCATCTTCGCTAATTGGGTCCTGTTTACAACGGGATTTCTCTTAACGGCTTTTAAGATGACACTCAAGTTTCTGTTTCTTACGCCTGAATATTTCATTTTTACATAGTACGGTAATCAGTAATCACCCGTTCTCTCTATTCCGGTGCTTATTGTATTAATCATGGCGTCAAAGTGTTTTTCGGTTATTTCCATTTTTACATCTTTGTATTCATCGTTGTTCCATAGATCGATAAACTCATTCGGATCGTTTTCAAGGTCATACAACTCGCCGATACCCTCGTTAGGATAGCGGCACATCTTATATTTACCGTCAAAATACATGGTGCCTCTGCTTCCCTTGGCCCCGTCGAAGCCCAAGGTGTCGCTGAACTCCGATATGACATGCGTTTTATGTCTATTGATATTATGCTTGCCGGTTAAAAGATTATAGAGCGATTCTCCTTGGATGAAAGAGGGAGTTACGACACCCGCGATATCCAATACGGTGGGGGCACAATCGATCAGCTCGACAAGAGCGTCCGTTCTAACATCCGCAAGGTATTCTTCCGTACCGGCAATGATCAAGGGCACGCGTACAAGAGATTCATAGAATCTGCATCCTTTGTACAAAAGACCGTGATCACCCAACAATTCACCGTGATCACTCATGAAAATGATGACGGTATTTTCTCTTTGGCCCGTCTCTTCTAGCGCATCCAGCATCTTGCCCAATTGCGCGTCGACAAGTTCGATCGAAGCATAATAACACGCTTTTACTTCACGGGCATCGTAATTCAGAGGGGGCTTGTCATGTGTATTGCTGTAATCGATCTCTTTATCATACACCGCCTCCTCGGATCCATTACTGTAAGGATTTGCCGCTTCTACCGACTGTTGATCGATATTTCTGAACAATTTCTGGTGGTCGATATCACTCTCTTGGAATATCGGATAGGGGAGTTTTTCTTTATCGTATTTTGACAGATATTCTTCAGGCGGATCGAACGGAGGATGAGGATCAAAACAGTTGACACTGAGGAGCCAGGGTTTGCCGCTGTTTCGTTTAATAAACTCGACCGACGTCTCACCGCACCACGTTGTATGGTGGTATTTCGTCGGCACTCCGGCACCGTAGGAAGCATTCAGTCCCTTCGTCAGTTCCAACGGATCGACATTATGCTTTTTACGAAGCCACTCCCGGTAATCATCGTCCGGCCCGATGTCGGGAAACGGATGCTGACTCCAATAAAACTCGTCATAACCGTCATCAGGTCTAATCTCGACTCTGTCCTGAGCACGCGATAAATGAAGCTTACCGACCAATCCGCAGTGATATCCGTTTTCAGAAATCATTTTCGTTATTAATTTTTCGCTTGGAGGGAAATAATCAATTCCATTTCTGTAAACGTGGTGTGTAGCAGGATATCGGCCGGTTAAAAATGTTGCCCTGCTCGGTGTACAAATAGGACATTGTGTATAAGCCCTTTGAAACGCCACCCCTTCTCTGCAGAGTCTATCGATATTTGGAGTGTTGATGTATTTATTACCTAATGAGCGTATTGTATCCCATCTTTGCTGATCGGTGCAAAACCACAAAATGTTAGGTGTACTTTTTTTATTCGGCAAAACTTTCTCCCTTCGTCTCTTGATGTTTGTTAAATCATTCTTTGACGGCACCGGCCGCCATTCCACGAATGAGGTATTTTCTGATTATAAGTGAAAATATGAGGACAGGTAAGAGAATAAAAATACCACCCGCGGCAACTTTACCCCATTCGGTACCGGCATACGCCATAAAATTAACGATTGATATGGGCGCGGTAACTGCTTCTCGCCTTGTGATAATCAGCGCGAACAGGAACTCATTCCATGAAAATATAAAGACGAGAATCGCGCTTGCCGAGAGTCCTGATCGGACAAGCGGGATTGCTATTCGGGTGAATACCTGAAATATACTCGCCCCGTCTACAAACGCGGCTTCCTCGATGCTTGCCGGTATCTCCTCAAAAAAACTGAGCAAAAGCCAAATCATCAACGGTATGGTAAAAATGAGGTTGATTATGACCAGTCCTAACGTCGTGTCGATCAACCCTATGCGGGAATAGACGATAAAATAGGGTATCACGTAAATCATACCGGGAGCGGAACGGGTGAGAAGCAGCCATGCAAGGATATTCGTTTTTATGGCTCCGCGTAATCTGGACAGCCCATATGAAGCGGGCACCGCGATGATAACCGTCAAAATGACGGTCCCTATCGCCGTGAATACACTGTTCCTGAGCGCGCGCATGAATTTTTGATCGAGAAGAACCTCACGGAAATTGACCAGCTTAGGCTTTACAAAAAGAATCGGCGGAGATTCGAATATTTCGAGCTGCGATTTAAAAGCCGTAGAGATCATCCAAATAATCGGCAACGCGAAGAAGAGGGCAAAAAAGAAGGTCACAATATATGTATAAACGATTGAATCCGTTGAACGTTTCAGCATATTATTAGCTCCTGCCCTTTCTTACAAGACTTCTTAAAAACGGAAAACTGATAAGCATCAAGAGTAAAAAGAAGACAACGATAATAGCTGCCGCGTAATCCAGCTGCAGATAATCGAAACCGGTTACATACGCGTAAAAATTGATGGGCTCCGTGGCACTTGCGGGCCCGCCGCCGGTCAAGATGAAAATAACCGGGAATATCGCGAGGGCCTCGAGCATTCTGAAAATAATGAGGGTCTTTGTGACGGAAGTCACCAAAGGCAGCGTAATTACTCGATGTCTTTGAAACCAGCTTGCACCGTCTATTTCGGCAGCTTCATAATATGAGTTTGAAATCGACTCTATTGCCGATAAATACATGATAGTAACAAACGGTGTACCGGTCCATACCGCCGCAACCATGATGACCGATAACGCGCCGATCGGAGTGCTCAGTAGGTCCGGACTCCGCGCGCCGAAGAGTTGTAAAAAATACGCGAGCCCCCCCTGTTGAGGGATAATAAAGAGTTTCCATACCAACCCGATCACAATAGGAGGCATTATCGCGGGAGTTAAGAAAAATAGACGCATCCAGCGCGTTCCTTTCAGCCTTTCATTTAACGCGACAGCCAACGAAAGACCAAAAAGCAACTGAATGGTGACAGGAATAACGATCAATAAAAACATTACTTTTACGGAATTTAAAAATCGTGCATCATGAACGAGATTGATGTAATTTTTAAACCCAACAAAATGGATTTCGTCAGGCCGCGTAATTTCGTATTTAACAAAACTGAGAGATGTTGTACCGAGCAGCGGAATGACGGTTATTAACACAATAAAAACCAGCGCCGGCAGTACGAACAGCAAATAATTTCCTCTTTTTATCAATGATGTTCCATCCCTTTTAAATGATATAGGATTGAAAGGGGGAGGAATTCCTCCCCCAAGACATTAGTCTATGTAACCGTGTTCCTGCAATACGTTAGTGATTTTTGCCTGAGCATCGTCCAAAGCAGCTTTAGGACTCTTCTTATCGACAACAGCCTCTTGAACGGAAATACCGACGAGGTCTCTTACTTCGGCCCAATGTTCAAACGCGGGCCGGTATTTCGGCGGCGCAACCTGTAATGTTTCCTGATACGCGTCTGTGAAGGAACCATGTCCCCAATCAAAATCGTATTTAGCTTTGAAATCCTCATCCTGCCATACGGAATTTCGTGTAACGGCAACATGAAGCTGATCTAAGGCGATCTGCTTTAGAATTTCCTTGCTTGTTCCCCATTGCATCGCGACAAAGGCCGCTTCTTTATTTTCGGAAGCCGCGTTTATCGAAAGCCCCTGCGAGGTAAACGGAGGAAACTGCCCTTCAGGACCGCCGGGTGAGACGGAAAAGCCGACTTTGCCGTGTACTTTTGTTTTTTCCGGGTCCAATATTCTTCCTCCCAAAGGACCTCCCTCGATTGCCATTGCTACCTTACCTTGCTGCATAGCGATGACAACATCATCATAATGACCTGATGCTGCTCCCGGAATACTGTAGTTTTGCATCATATCGACATAGATTTTTAATGCCTCGACAGCTTCCGGAGAATTGATGGTCGGCGTTAGATCATCCGGATAGTTCTTAAAAAAGTGGCCGCCGTAACCATAGAGGAATTGAGACCACACCCAAATGTTGTGTGTACCGGCCTGACCGCGTAACGCGATCGCGGGAACGGGATCGTTGTGTACTTTTTTAGCCACTTCCAGCATTTCCACGAAAGTCTTCGGTCCGCTGTCAAAACCGTGATCTTCTAATATATCGAACCGGTAATAGAACATCTGGCACGCGGCGAAAAAAGGCAATGAATACAGTTTCCCATTGTAAGTAAAAGCGTTCCGACATGGTTCAATGAAATCTTCAATATCCAAATCCGGATCGGCTAAATTGGGATCTTCAATATAACCATCCAAAGACTGAAGATATTCTCCGGCAAAACGCGGCAGTCTATCCGCCTCAACGAAGAGAAGATCGTACGCCTTGCTTCTTGAAGCGAGTTCTACTCCGACTTTCTGCATCAAGGCGACCTGCGCGAGAGTCTCAACTTCAGCCTTTATGCCTGTTTCTTCCTCCAATTGAGGGGCAAGCTGTTGAAATCCTTTCGCGTAAGCCTGTTCAAGCATCAAGATATTGATTTCAGTACCGCTGAACTGTTTTGAATCATCGGCAGCCTCTTCACTTTGACCTCCGGCAAAAACAAATGTAGATACGAGGACCAAAGAGAAAACCAAAATGAAAAATTTCGAGACGAAACGTTTTATTAACATTCCTTCCTCCTTAAGATAATTAGTTAGTAAGAAACTCTTACTAACTAATTATCTTAAAGTATAAAGAGGGGGCTGTCAACTTTTTTTTCGCGAATTAATTTCTTTTTCCCAGATTTTTGAAGCAGCAGGAAAAATCCATGTGTATTAAGAGGTGGTGGCTTTTGCTTTAGTCAAACGAGCATAAAGAAAAACATCGAGCAGTGCGGGGAAAATTATCGGCACTATTACAGGAGAAATCTCTTTTGGACAACTACGATAATGCGTGGAAAGACATCATAAAAGCCCACTTCGCCTCCTTTCTCAGCTTCTACTTCCCCGATGTAGGGGAGGAGATCGACCTCACCTATCCGCCCGAGTTTCTGGAAAAAGAGCTTCAGAAACTCAGCCCACACAACATCGGTCCCGGGCGGCTGGCCGACCTTCTTGTAAAAGTACACCATCGTTCAGACGTACATCAGCACATCTACACCCACGTGGAAGTGCAGGGCAGAAAGGAACCGGGGTTTGCCGATCGACTGTTTCAGTACGCGTACCGCATCTACGACCGCTTCCACAGCTTCCCTGTCACTCTCGTCGTGCTTACCGACGATGATCACTCCTTTCATCCCTCCTCTTTTGAAATATCGGACGCAAAGAGGTATATGCGGGTGGAATTCCACACGGCAAAGCTATTATACTTAAAAGAGAAGATAAAAACTGCGGAGAATCGGGACAATCCATTTGCGTTCATCACCGCGGCGCAGCTGGAGATGAACGCACTCCGCCGTCGTCGAGAAAAACGGTCGGACGATGTGGAGGAACGGTATGCGTGTAAGAAGCGGCTTGTTCTGCGGCTGTACCGCTGTGGCTACGGCGCTGATTACATTCGCTCCTTGCTACTGTTTCTCGATTGGATTGTTCAGTTGCCGAAAGAGCTCGAACATAAACTGATTGACGAGATAGCCGAAGAAACGGGAGGAAAAGTTATGCCGTATATAACAAGTTGGGAACGGATCGGAATGGAAAGAGGTTTGGAGAAGGGAATGGAAAGAGGGAAGAAAGAAGGTGAGATTAAAGGAAGGATTGAGGAGAAGCGGGAAGTGCTGACACGGCTGACTACCCGGAAGTTCGACCTTACCCCGCAAGAGAGGGCATTTATCAGAAAGGTAGAAGATGTGGCGAAACTGGATGCCGCCATTGACGCTGTTCTATTCGCTGAAAACAAAGAAGAAATATTCAAGATGCTAAAGTAATTCAGCAGGAGAAAAAACACTATTCGGCAAACTCACTTATGTCAACTAATTGTCAACATAATATCATTGATAATTGTCAACTAAGGGTATTATCCCACCCGGAACACCTTCATAACCTCATCACCTAAGTGATTGATTACTTTCACGGCGATCCGTCCGCTTGCAGGCTTTTCAAAAGAACGAGAAACATCGCCTGCTCCGTCCCCATCCGGAGCCGAGGCCGGGGAGGAACACCAGTAGGCCGCCCTGGCCGAATGCTCGATTTTTATGCTATAGTCTACGCGAAAAGAGTGAACGCGGCGTCACGGTACGTTCTGCCGCAAAAAAAGTTGAGCCTATCATGAAAATAGATCGGCGACGCCGCTCTATTTTCATGGTTTTGTGTGCCGCTTTAAAGGCGGCATGAAAAACTCTTTTAAAATAGGGATATGTGGCACTAGCAAAGTTAACCTGGAGCAGATTCATGAAACGAAACGTCATTGTAGCGCAATCGGGCGGACCTTCACCCGTCATCAACTCTTCCCTGCAGGGGGTCATCGAGGCGTGTTTGGATTATCCTGACCGGTTCGGGTCCATCTACGCGGCACGCCACGGTGTGGAAGGCATTCTTTTGGAGGAGTTGATCGATGCCGGAGCGCAGGACCGTTCGGAGATCGCGCTGCTGCGAGGAACTCCGGCTGCCGGAGTAGTGGGGACCTGCCGGTACAAGCTCAAAGAAGGGCAGCAGGAAGATTTTCAGCGGATCATCGATGTTTTTCAGGCCCACGATATCGGCTACTTCTTTTACATCGGCGGAAACGATTCCATGGACACGGCGAAAAAGGTGGCCGATCTCGCCCACTCCGAAAACTACGAACTAACTGCTGTTGGGGTACCGAAAACAATCGACAACGACTTAGGCGACGACCGGTTTACCATAATCGACCATACACCCGGTTACGGAAGTACCGCCCGGTATTGGACCTACATCATCCAGAACACCAACGAGGAAAACCGGGGGATGTACCCTTCGGAACCGGTGGCCGTCCTCCAGGCCATGGGCCGGACCTCAGGCTACATCCCGGCAGCGGCCCGTCTTGCCGACCCCGACCGCCGGATGCCGCTCCAGCTCTACTTAGCGGAGACCGACCACACGCTGGAATCGATGGCGGAAAACGTGAACGACGAACTCGCCCGCAGCGGTCGGTGCATCGTGGTGGTCAGCGAAGGATTCAACGTCGGCTCATTAGGGGAACGGCACGACGGGTTCGGCCACATCGAATACGGGGCCAGCAGACAGACGGTGGCGCAGACTGTGGTCAACTACTTGAACGACAGCGGCCTGAAAGCCCGAGGCCAGGCCACGGGACAGGTGCCGGGGGTCCTGCAGCGGGGGACTTCACTCTACGCCTCGGTCGTGGATATCGATGAGGCGTACAGCGTGGCCCGGAAGGCGGTAGAAATCGGTATCAACGAAGGGAGCGGGTATATGGCTACGATTCTTCGAAAACCCGGCCCCGATTATCAACCGTACTTCGATAAGGTGCCTTTGGAAACGGTGGCCAACACCGCACGGCAGCTTCCGAAAAACTGGATTACGGAAGACGGTCTCGACGTTACCGATGATTTTATCACCTATGCACGGCCGCTCATCGGTGAGGGAAACCCGGACATCCGCATAGAGAACGGACTGCAGCGGTTCGCCCGCTTCGAGATGAAATTGGCCGACAAGAAGCTGCCCGGCTACGTGCCGGTCAGGTTCAGAGAAGGGTGAGAGGGCGGGCCCGCGCACGTCGCCCCGGACCGCCCGGGACTGCCGGTCAATGATTGCCGCCGCCGTTCCGCCCTCAGCGATCGATAATCGCCGGCCGCCGGTCTGCCCTCATTGGCGCATGATTGCGGCCACCGGCCGGTGGTCGCTCGTCTTTTCGTTGTCGGGAAAATCATCTTTCCACTGAATGATGGTCGAGGTGATGTCCCATTCCTCGGCCCCGTTTGCCGCAAAGACAAAATCGAGCACGGAATGGGGATAGGTCTCTTTGCCGTTCCGCTCGGAATAATTGGTGTCCAGAAGAATATCGGGTCTGATCCAGCGTATGGTTTGTGACGCCCCGCCGCGCCCGGGAAACGTGAATATCTTATAC
>CAZJBZ010000001.1:34095-34804 GCA_964543975.1 uncultured Spirochaetales bacterium | reverse complement strand
AGCAACTTCAAGATAATCAAGCGCTTTTGGGCATTGGATTTAGAAACGCTGCGTTTAAAGACAATGAATAAAATGGCACTCCTAGGTGGCGTAAGCACAAAAACAATTACTATCGATAAGCCGAAAGATGTTAAAGAAGAAGTTAAAAACCGAATTTTAACATTAGGAAGAAGCGGCGGTTATATTTGCGGCCCTGACCAGGGAATGCCTTTCCCCCTTGAAAATATAAAAGCCTTAGAAGAAGCAGTGAAGGAATATGGCAAATATCCAATTTCTCTTTCTTCATAATATTTGAACGTCTTATAAAATTACAATTACCTCGCTCATTTGACACCATACTCCTATCGTCGTATACTCCAGCTTTAAAGGAGTCATGCACGTGCCTATTCTCTATGTAATTGCCGGCTTTGTTTTACTCATCGGCGGAGCGGAGCTCTTAGTTCGGGGTGCCTCCGCGTTGGCACTTCGGATCGGGCTTTCACAGCTGGTCATCGGGCTGACCGTGGTTGCCGTGGGAACAAGCAGTCCGGAATTGGCGGTCAGTGTGAAAGCGTCACTCGGTGGGACCGGGGGTATCGCTTTAGGGAATATTGTCGGGTCGAATATCTGCAATGTGGGGTTAATCCTCGGGGCGGCGGCATTGATCTTCCCCCTTTCCGTGGAACGACAGACAATCCGAAGAGAAATTCCTGTCCTCTTGGCCGCTTCT
>CAZJBZ010000001.1:24054-34085 GCA_964543975.1 uncultured Spirochaetales bacterium | reverse complement strand
ATGAGGGGATCATTGCAATAGTCGGGTTGGCCGGTTATCTTCTCTTTCTTATTCGTGACGGCAGAAAAAAATCGGATAAAACTGGTTCTGATTCGGCCGGCGAGGCGAATCCGACGATCGAGGACAAACCGGCTGCTGTTTCCGCCCCGACGATCGAGGAGAGTCCGTCCGCTGTTCCCGCCCCGACGCTCTCACTCTGGTTGTGTATTGTTTTTATCATCGCCGGTTTGGCAGCACTTGTATTCGGGTCCCGATTCGCCGTAACCGGAGCGGTGGAAATAGCGGCCCGAATAGGGTTTTCCGAGGCTGTTATCGGCCTCACCGTTATCGCGCTGGGGACCAGCCTCCCGGAATTGGTCACCTCGTGTGTGGCCGCAGCGAAGAGGGAAGCGGACATTGCCGTGGGAAACGTAATCGGGTCAAACCTGTTCAACCTGCTTTTGATCGGAGGTGTGGCATCGACACTGAGACCTGTGGATTCTTCCCAACTCGACCTTATCGATTTCGGTGTTATGATGGTGTTTACGATTTTACTGCTTCCGTTTTTGCGGACCGGGTTTCGGCTCAGCAGATGGGAGGGCGCCGTTTTTCTGGCAGGCTATGTCGTTTATATGGGATATCTTGTTTTGGCCGCTGGTGGCTGAGCCGCCTGCAGACGGTTGAGTCGGTTGCCCGCGTAATGCCTGGTAGCTTAACAGAAAAACCGTTAAGACTGCGTCACCGATTACGAACTACACCGCGGATTTGGCAGTCCATAAAAACACGATTGATTTCGAGCAGATGAAGAGTATGAACTCAATCTGTCCCCCTTCCGTTTGTGAGCTTCCGGAGAATCCCGAGAGAACGTTCTCTATTGTAGCCTACGGACTCTAACCTAAGTTTTTCGCAGGCCGCTGAACGCTTTCGTATGCTCTACCGGCCTGAGACCTATTTGGTCTTTACCAAGCAGAATACCGCTTAAGACGATAAGTGGTTTCCTTTTTCCTTGACCCCCTGCAGAAGAATCTTCTATTATCGAAGTCTTGATGCGTATGAGAACGAGGAGCCGTTATGAGTCTACCCGCAGTCTATGCCGGGAAAATCCTTAAAATCAATTTGACTTCAGGAACGTCGGAAACGTTCGAAACTGCCGATTACGCGGACCTTTTTTTAGGCGGCAGAGGGATCGCCTCGAAATTATACTGGGATGAGGTCCCGCCCGAGGCAGCTGCTTTTGACGAGGAGAATTGCATCATTGTTGCACTCGGACCGATGGCTGGTCTTCCGGCGATCGGTGGTTCGCGCTGGGGGATTTTCGCCAAATCGCCATTTCCGGTCCGTGATCATTTCTGTTATGGAAACTTAGGCGGTTTCTTCGGGGCAGAATTAAAATTCGCCGGATACGATGCATTGATAATAACCGGTAAAGCGGAGAATCCTTCGATTTTGGTTATTGAAGGAGCGCAATCAAACGTCCCGGGGGTAGTCGGCCCGGGGACGGAGGAGAGGACTGGGAATGACGATGCAAACGACCAGGGAGTGCGCGTCAAAGTCAATGAGACGGCCGGCGCAGCAACACGCCCTCCGGACAACAAAACCACTGTTCGGAGCGGTTTTATCGGGCTTCTCCCTGCCGACGAGGTATGGGGTTTGCCCACGGACAAGACATTTGAAATGGTTAAGGAGAAAACAGCCCGGTTTCTCAATACCGGTGCTTTGGAATCGGAAGCCGGTACAGGGAGAACTTCCGTTCGCACAGACGGAACTGCGCTACCAAAGATCATTACCAAAAACAAAACTGAACGTTCACAGGATATCTCTCCAAAAAAAATAAAGGTCATGGCTATTGGACCCGCCGGAGAAAATTTGGTTCCCATAGCTACCGTTTTCGCTGACGGCGACGCCAGCTGTGGTGGAGGCATGGGTGCGGTCATGGGCTCGAAGAACCTGAAAGCAGTGGCGGTGGTCCGGGGAAGCGGGGGTACGCCCCAACTTTCCGGCTCTGCCCGACCTACTGGTGTACCTCCTGCGCACGACGTTGCCCAAGTGATTGGACCATCCCCCATTCATCGGCTCGGCACCGAGAGGAGAGAGCAGTTGAAACAGATCGAACAGGAGATACGCTCCTACGGGAGGGGAAACGTCAAGGTGTGGGGACTCGACTTTATGGCCCATGGGGATAACACGAAAAAATACCCCTGTTATGGCTGTATGGCCAACTGTCTTCGGGTCAAGTATACCGCTGGAAACGGGAAGAGCGGAAAATATATGTGTCAGTCCCGTTTCTTCTACATGGCACACGCTTGGGGATACTATGGGGAAGAAAATGATACTCCCTTCTATGCCAACCGAATGTGCGATGAGTATGGAATAGATACCTGGGAAGTGCAGGGTATTATCGAGTGGCTCCTTCGTTGTCACACAGAAGGAGTGATTACCGAGAAGGAGAGCGGGCTTCAATTAAATAAGGTCGGAAGTTTTGAGTTTATCCGCGATTTAGTCGAAATGGTTGCCTATCGACGCGGTTTCGGAGAATTGCTCTGTAAAGGGGCGGAGAAAGCTTCCAGAGAATACGGCAGGGGCACTGAAAAACTATACAACAGGAACGATCCCTACGACCCGCGCTACTGTACGGTGAATATCATGCTGCTCCCCTTTGAGACAAGAGAGCCGATTCAACAGCTTCACGAAGCCGGGCTTGTTCTCTCCCAGTGGTCCAGTTGGGCAAAGGGAGTCGAGGAAGCCCATATTTCTAGTGATGTTGTACGGGGGATTGCCCGCAGATTTTGGGGTAGTGAAAAAGCGGGAGACATGACGACCTTGGCCGGCAAGGCTGAAGCGGCGGTGCGGATCCAAAACAGACAGATGGCGAAGGAAAGTGCCGAAATCTGCGATTGGATGTTTCCCATCATCGACAACCCTTCAGGGGACGGAGCAGAAGAACGTGTGGGCGAACCGTCCGTGGAGGCACGGTTATTGTCGGCTGCTTTGGGACGGGAAATATCGGAAGAGGAGTATTACAAGATCGGGGAACGGGTGTTTGCATTGCAACGGGCGATTCTATTACGGGAAGGTCACAAGGCACTTCAAGACGATTTGCTTCTCAGGGAGTACCGCGAAGAGCCGTTGGAGTATCATGTGGCCGATCCCGACTGTTTGGTCCCTGGGGACGGAGGTAAAATAGTGTCGCAGGTGGGAAACGTCATCGATATGCCTTCCTTTTTAAAGCTGCGGGAAGAGTATTATCACCTTCGCGGTTGGGATATTACAACCGGTCTCCCCTCCGTTTCGAGATTAAGAGCTCTCGGTCTTTCCGACGTTGCCAAAGACTTACGGAATCGAGGATTCGCCGTTGAGAAGGCAAAGAAGATTTCACCGGTCGTTCGATTGGGTAGATCGGTGGAGGGCGGGATGATGAGTATAGCCTCAGCGATTGGAAGTGTCTTTTCCAACCGGAGGCTCGGAGGCGGCCACGGACCGAGTGCAACAGTGGCTACCGATGCTCCGTCCCTCCGAGAAGAAGACCTTCATGCTCTCATGAAGGAACAGCAAGAGAAATTCACCGATCCAGCAATTGCCCATAATTTCGAAGGATGGAACAAAACAATGCTCTACTACTTTCCCGATATCGATAAATATTACATTCTACCCATTGTCGAGGGTGTCGGGCAGGAGCCGGAGAAGGTTTCATCTCCCCCGAAAAAGCCGGATATATACTACGAGATGTCGACAGAAACGCTCCGGGCAATGACCCGTGGAGAGGTAAGTGGATTTAAGGCGTATCAGCAGCGGAAACTGAAACTGCGGGCCTCATTTACCGATATGATGAAACTGCAATCGCTTAACAAGGCGTGAGTGCCGAAAAAGCGGGCCTTTTTCTGGAAATTCAGCCCCTCTCAAAATAGTGGTCTTAGCCTCTTTCAAAATGGTGATTTTTGCACGTACCTCAATTATTTTCTTAAATCAATTCGAAGATCGGTCTTATCAGATTCAAGAAGGAAGCTGAATTCACTAAATTTGGGTGGTTTCATCGTTCCCTTTTTATCCCAGGATAGGCCCCATGGTTCGGTCGGTCCGAATATTCCTCTATCCAATTTTCCGTTTTTGTTTAAATCCTGATAACATCGAATTCCGTAAATCCCTCGTTGAATATCGGTAAAAAAAAACTCTGTATACCCGCTTTTCATCTCATAAGCATTAGGAATAACCAACGATTTACGGATACCGGTGAACGGTATCTTCGCTGTTTCCTCATCAACCAGGATGATATAAATCGGAGCATCCTCATTAAAAAAGACCTTTCCGGAAACGGAATAAGTATTTTGATCGGCGCAACCAAACTGCGGTAAAAGACCGGTAAGCAGAATAGCGCATCCGAAGAAACCCATATGCATTTTCATTCTATCTCCTCACTTATTTTAGGATTGAAATTAGAACACCCGGTAAGATAAAAGTATTAATGATTGTGATCATGGTCCGGACCGAACTCTCCGGTCAAATGGCCGAGGTAATGGTGATAGTCCTCAACCGTCATTAGATTTCCGAAAGCATTTGCCACAACTTCATTCAATGCCGGATGGATATGCATCATGTTGAAAGGATGCCGTCCTTCCGGGGCATACATAACGGCGATAATCTGGTGGATAAGGACCGATGCTTCGGGACCGATTATGTGGGCACCGAGCACACGGCCGTCTTTTCGATGGAGTATGACCTTCACAAAATATCCTGTTTCATAGAGGTCCATGGCCATACCCTTTGCGGTATGTTCGAAGAGGCTGAATCCGATGGCAATCTGATCTTCTCCATGTTCTTCGATCGCTTCTTTTTCACGGAGACCGACAGCGGCGATTTCCGGATAGGTGAAAACGGCATGAGGAATAGCGCTGTAATCAGGGATATGCCGCGGTTCTTCCTTTTCTACTGCATTATAATAGAGGATTTCCGATTCATAGTTGGCAACGTGCTTAAACAGATTGCGACCACCTCGCGTTCCCAATGCATCACCTATTGCCCATACATTCTTTTGGCTCGTCTCGAGATGGTCGTCTGCTTTGATCCAGCCGCCGCCGGTCGTTTCAATTCCGCCTTTTTCGGGTTTCAGATAGTGGGCTGTGGATCGGCGGCCGGCTGCCACGAGGATCGCCTCTACCGTAACTAATTTCTCTTCTCCAGTTTCCACATGACGGGCTGAAACCTGGATTTCCCCGGTCGATTCTCCGGGACGATTTGCCTGCCCGGTCGATTTTTTCGTTTTAACGGCAATTACTTCCCATCCGGTTAGGATATTCATCCGCTTCCCTAAGGCTTCAACAGCTATATCGGAGATTTCCGGTTCTTCCTCCTTTAAAAACTGCGGATTTCGGCCGAATATGGTAACCTCCGTCCCCATGGAGGCGAGAAAATGGCCGTACTCGGCGGCAATATATCCGCCGCCGATCACTGCCCATCTGCTCGGTAGTTCTTCTATCTGCAGGAAGTCGATGCTGGTATGATAATCAACTTCTTGAAGACCGTCTATATCCGGAATAAGCGGCTCTGAACCGGTACAGAGAAAAACCATCTCTCCTTTGATCGTTTGTTCACCGACTTTAAGAATATACGGTTCGACGAACTCGGCCGTTTCCTGATAAAAATCGACACTATCGGAATGCTCGAGTGATTCCTTTATCTCGAGCATATCCAGGGAGACCATCAGCCGCATTCTCTCCATGATCGTCCGAAAATGGATGTTTTTTATTTCAACATCTATACCCAATTCTTTTGCTTTGCCGATTGATTGTACCAATTCCGCCGGGTAGAGAAGGATTTTCGACGGGATGCAGCCACGGGTCAAACAGATGCCCCCGGGCTCGTCTTTATCGATGACCGCGACCGATGCGTCCGGATGATGATGAAGATACGGCTCGAGAATATTCATGGCAGAACCGGTCCCGATAATAATTAGTTCGTATGTCTTCATCCGTTCATTGTAAAGGAGAAATCGAGCATGAATCAATGGGTGGTTGCACCCGCCGTCCCTGTTCACCCTCTTTAACAGTGATTGCATAAGTATAGATTTTGATTGTATACTGAAAATTCACTTTACATACTCTTTATGTCCTCCACAGAGGACCGCACCTGATCGGCCGGTGGCTTCAGTACGCCGTTCGTGTATACAAGGGAGAAGTGCGCATGAAAACCGCAATAACATCAACGGTCGAAAAGACATATCTTCATGAAAATCCCCAAGAGCTGTTGTATCCGCCGGAAGAAAAGATTCCTACAATGGTCGTCGACAGCTTTCCCACCTTAGGGAGGATTTCCGCCCTTCGATTTCTGGAATGGGTCCAACAGAATCCCGAAGGTGTTATTTCGCTCCCTACAGGAAAGTCCCCCCAATATTTTATTGCGGAAGTCCGTCGTATTCTCTATCAATGGAAAAGCAAGGAGGTACAGGACCTTCTCGACTACTGGGGCATCGATTCATCCAAAAAAATCGATACCGGAGGATTGCATTTCGTTCAAATTGATGAGTTTTATCCGATCAATCCGTTTCATACAAACAGTTTTCATTACTACGTAAAGAAATACTATATCGACGGTTTCGGTTTGGACCTAAAGAAGGCGCTTCTTATCAATTGTGAAAGGATAGGGTTGGACGCCGACCAAAAAATCGAGGAGGTGTGGGGGGATGACGAAGTCGATCTGTCACTTCGTTATCGTTCACCGGTGAACCTGAAGGAAGAGATTCGAAAGAGCGTTATCGAACGGGTTGATCAATGGTGCCATGAGTATGAAGAAACAATACGAGAGAGAGGCGGAATCGGTTTCTTCTTGGGAGGTATCGGTCCTGACGGGCACATAGGCTTTAATATCCGCGGAAGTGACCCCCATTCGACAACCAGACTCTCGCCTATCAATTATGAAACCCAAGCTGCCTCCGCTTCCGATTTGGGGGGTATTGAGGTAAGCAGAAAACGGAAGGTAATTACGATAGGACTCTCTACTATTACCTCTGATCCGAATTGCGTGGCATTGATTATAGCAGCCGGAGAAGCGAAGGCGAAGATTGTTGCTGAATCGATTTGTTCTCCATTGGATGTCGTCTGTCCCGCCTCTTCACTTCAGAAGCTTCCTAACGCACGGTTCTATCTCACTCACGGTGCTGCCAAACAGTTAAAACGACGCTGGATTGCAGGAGTTTCAAAGCAGGAACGGCTCGAAGAACGGCAGGTCGCGAAGATCGTAATCGACACATCCACAGCATCAGGAAAAAAAATAGATGAACTTTCCAGAGAGGACTATTCTAAGGTGCCTTTTGGCAAATTGCTTCTCGATACGAGTGAGGTGCCGATTGAAGAGATCAACAAAAGGGTTTCAGATCAACTAAAGGAAAAACTAAGGGCGGGTATGGTTTCCCGGGAAAATTGCCGTTTTCTGCATACCGAACCGCACCATGACGACATCATGCTTGGGTATCTGCCGTTTACCGTGCGCAACATACGCGTCCACAGCAACGCGCACTTTTTTGCCACATTGACCAGCGGATTTACCTCGGTAACCAATACCTACATGTTGAATATCTGCAGGAGGATGCTGCGGGCAGTGAAAACGGACAGATACAACTTCCGCTCCAGAATCGAAACCGGCTATTTTGATCCGAAGAGCAAGACAGGCAGAGACAGAGATGTCTATACCTATCTGGACGGTGTAGCCGCCGGTTCCGAAGAGTTGATGGATGAAGGCACATTGCGTCGGTTCTTACGGGACTTAGTAGAAATCTATGAAGATACCGATCTGGATAACATCATGGAGCGGGTCAGTGAGCTGGAAAATTACTTTGAAACGCAATATCCCGGAAAGAAGGACCTTGATTATATCCAAAAGTTGAAGGGAATGTGCCGCGAGTGGGAATCGGCTTGTTTATGGGGATACTTCGGATAGAGTTCGGATTCCATTCGGCACCTCCGCCTCGGGTTTTATACGGGGGATATCTTCACCGAAGAGCCGACGATGGGCCGGGACGTGGGCCCGGTGCTGCAACTGTTCAGGGAAATAAAGCCTGACGTGATTACCGTTGCACTTGATCCGGAAGCAAGCGGACCGGACACTCATTACAAGGTCCTTCAGGCAGTGGCGGAAGCTGTCAAGGTGTACGTCAATGAAGAGCGTAAAGACGATTTGGAAATTATCGGATACAGGAATGTGTGGTATCGGTTCCATCCCGCGGAAGCGGAGATTTTTGTGCCGGTCTCTTTGAATATGCTGACCCTTCAACACTATTCCTTTATGAACACCTATATTTCCCAAAAAGACGCCTCATTTCCCAGTTACGAGCATGACGGCCCGTTCCCGGAGTTGGCGCAAAAGATTCAAGTAGAGCAGTATGAAATGCTAAAGACCTGTTTGGGGCAGGATTTTTTCTACGCCCATGAAAGTGCTCTTATCCGGGCCACCCGCGGTTTCGTTTTTATCCGGTCAATGAAACCCGATGAGTTCATTTCGCTCGCACGGGAAGTTCGAAAAAGCACCGAGAACCGGTAGGTGCGGCAATGGCAGGACCGATTTCTCAGAAACCGGATAAAACCGATAAAACAATTCTTCTTCTTCAGGGACTGCCTTTAGGGAAGAAAACTTCCTTTTTTTATCAGTTTTCACTTTTGGGTAGAGCTCTCTCCAGCCTTTCTGCGGCACGGTTTTCAGGGACGGAGGTAGTGAAGAACAGTATAAGGGTGTTTCATGCGGGTCCCATGGCTTTTGATCGACCGTGGGAGTTTCAGGTCTACCGCATCAATGCTATCGACCCCCAAGAACACAATTTCACGAATAACCTCTCGGTACGGACAACAGTTGTCGACGGATTTCAAAACCTTATTAAAGGGACGGAGGCATCCGCGGTTATTCTCTTAGGCTATCCCGATCAGCTGCCGATTTTAAAACAGGAGCGGTTTGTTGGCGTAAAGAGGGAGTGTGGTGAAAGCGCGTCCTGTGATATCCCTCTCTATTGGTGGGCGCAGCTTTCGAAGACGTTTCGTGGATTTTCTCTTTCACCTCTAGTGACCTCCGTCCCCCTGACACCTATAAATGGTGATCTGCTTGGCGCATCCGGGGTTACGAATATTGGACCGGTCATCCCGCATGGAGTGGATACAGAGATTTTTATGCCCGCAGAGGAATGTAAAATGGGGTGCAAAGCGGGCATGCATACGCTATCCAATCCTCCGTCCACCTTTTTTACCGTAGGGGCTGTAGGAGCGAATAACCGAAGGAAACGATATGATGATCTTTTGGAAGCGTTTTCGATTTTCATTCGAAAGTTTGATAACGCAATCGATAGAGGGACGGAGGTACAGAAGGGCCGAGATATGGGACCGACACTATATCCTCCAGGGAAACCCCGACCCCGTCTGTTAATAAAAACAGATATACGAGCGAGCCCGAGTGGATGGGATTTGGAAGCACTTGCGGAACAGCTTGGAATTACCTCTTATACTGAAATAAATGATGACGAAATGCCTCAAGGACGTATGGGTGATATCTACAATTGTATGGATGTTTTTCTTTCGGTCTCTGAATGGGAAGGATTCTGCATTCCTGCAGTGGAAGCTATGGCCTGCGGGGTGCCGGTTATTGCACGGAAAGGACAAGGCCCTGGTGAACTTCTGCCTGACGAGTCACTATTATTAACAAGTGAACGTTTTATCGATCAGCGGACGCGGGACAAATTAGGGGAATCGGGTACAAAAGAAGAGTTTGTGCCGACAAGAGTCGACCCTGAGGAAACGGCCGAAGTACTCTATCGAATGGCGGAAGATGAATCGCTGCAAATAAGAATGGCACAAAAAGGACTTATCGTCGTAAGAGAGCGATTTTCGATTACAAAAGTAGCGGAATCGTGGCGAGACTTGATTTTTTTCACATGATGCTATTTAATTATGCAAAGGCGTTTCTACTAATAAGAACGTATGTTACGAATGCGTCTACCGTCCGACTGTGGGGACGGAGGCACGTTATGCTGTGGGCACGGCGAACTCGCCGATAATCAATGGCTATACCAGGAATTCGACATC
>CAZJBZ010000001.1:4375-24044 GCA_964543975.1 uncultured Spirochaetales bacterium | reverse complement strand
CCGTAACGGCACAATCATTATAAAAGGAGTGAAATATGAAGAAACGAACAGCTATTCTTGTCGCGATCACGATGTTATTGAGCGTGACTTTAGTATGGGCGGGGGGAAGCAAAGAAGCCGAACCTGCCGCCGATAGCGGGGAACAAGAAACTTCGGAGCAGGCCGGCGAGACTTCCGAAGCTGCCGAAGTAGAGGAGCAAATCGTCATCGGAATTGCTAAGTTTGTCCAGCATCCGGCACTAGACGGAGTTGAACAGGGAATTCAGGATGAGTTGAAAGAACTCGGCTGGGACAATATCTCCTATGATCTGCAAAACGCGAACGCAGATGCCAATACGGCAGCGCAAATCGCGACCAAGTTCAAGAGTGAAAAGGTCGATTTAGCGGTGGGAATCGCAACCCCGACCGCACAAGCACTGGTAAAGGCTATAAGTGATTTTCCGGTCATCTATTCCGCGGTTACCGATCCGGTAAGCGCCGGACTAGTTACTTCTTTGGATAAAGGGGAAGGAAATGTTACCGGCTATTCGGATATGACGCCGGTCAAAGAGCAACTGCGGTTGCTGACCGAAATCGTTGATGTGCAAAACTTAGGCCACGTCTATGCCAGTGGAGAAACCAATGCCGTCGTTCTGGCAAACATGGCAAAAGACGCTTGTGCTGAAATGGGAATTCAGTTTATCGAATCGACCGTTGCCAACTCCGCCGAAGTAAAACAAGCCGCGCAAAGTATCGTTGACCGGGTGGACGCCTACTACGTCAGTACAGACAATACCGTTGTCTCGGCATTGAGTTCCCTCTGCGATGTCGCAGTGAAAAACGATGTTCCCGTAATGTCGGCCGACCCAAGTTCGGCACAAGAGTACGATGTCGTGGCTGCCTTGGGCTTCGATTACTATAAACATGGGCGGGCGACCGGACGTCTTATAGACCGGGTGTTGAAAGGTGAGGACCCCGATTCTATTCCAACTCAGTTTATGTCGGACCCTTCCGATGTTGATCAGCTTTTGATCAATCTGGATGTAGCTGACGAAATCGGAATTACCATCCCTCAGAATGTACGGAATCGTGCTAACATGGTTATCGAAAACGGGGAGTTGCAAAAAAAGTAGATTGGTGAAATACTCATAGACCCCCGGTTTCTCCGGGGGTTTTCTTTTTGGTGCGCCCGAAGGGCGCTTCTATGTAGGCATAGACAATGGCAGGCCACACCTGCTTGCGCGTGAACTGTATCGAACAAAACGCAAGCAGCTTTTCTTACAAAACGAAAAGGACAGGCGGACGCTAATGATAGAAGGAATACTTTTAGAAGGGTTTATCTACGGGATTATGGTTCTGGGGGTTTTTATTACGTTTCGGGTCCTTGATTTTCCCGATTTAACGGTGGATGGATCATTCCCGCTTGGAGCAGCGATTATGGCATCGATGGTTGTCGGTGGAGCGAACCCATGGCTGGCATTGGCGGTCGCGTTTTGCGGAGGTCTTATCGCTGGGGCGGTTACAGCGGTCATCCATAATAAGCTCAATGTACCCAATTTGCTTGCCGGTATTCTTACTATGACTATGCTCTATTCGGTGAATATTCGGGTTCTGGGCAACCGCGCGAATCTGCCCCTTATCCGTGAAGAGACCATTCTTACCCGGGTTATTGGTGCTTTCGGCGGTGTTCTTACCGAAGAGCAAGCTATGCTGCTCTTTTTCTTTTTTGTTGTCGTTGTTGTAATCGGCTTACTGGGGGTTTTTTTCAAGACCGATATGGGTTTGACGATGGGAGCGATGGGAAACAACGAACAGATGGTCATAAGCCAAGGGGTTAATCCCGAATATCTCAAGATTATCGGTGTCGGTCTCTCCAATGGTATCGTCGCCGTTTCTGGTGCGTTTGCCGCGCAATATTTGGGATTTGCCGACGTAAACATGGGGCAGGGGATTATTATCGCCGGCCTTGCTTCGGTTATGATCGGGGAGTTCATCCTTAAAACGAACCGTATGAGCCTTCTGCTGACACGGGCCATTTTAGGCTCCATCGTTTTTCGCGGCATTATGTTCTTAGGCCGTTACTACGGCTACTACATCAAGTTGACACCGAACGACCTCAAATTGATTACCGGTTTACTGATTATCATCTCTCTCGCGGTTTCTCAATTCAAGATCAAAGGAAAGAGGAGGACGGCGAAACAATGATACGGTTAGAAACAGTAACCAAAACGTTCAACGAAGGAACACCGGATGAAAACACCGCGATTCATAATGTCGATCTGACTGTGCGCGAAGGTGATTTTATTACCATCATCGGTTCAAACGGTGCCGGAAAGACGACCCTCTTCAATCTGATCGCAGGCACGATGTATCCGACAAGTGGAAAAATATACGTGAACGATGTCGATATTACGAAAGTCCCTGAGTACAAACGGGCAAAATATATCGGCCGCATTTTTCAAGATCCGATGCTTGGTACAGCTTCCAACATGACTCTTGAAGACAACATGATGATCTGCTATCGAAAGGGTTTTAAAGGTCTTCGCATAAGTCTCAATCAGAAGATGCGTGAGTTTTTCCGGGAAAAACTAAAGAACCTGGATATGGGGTTGGAAAAACGGCTCAAAGAAAACGTCCTCAAGTTTTCCGGAGGACAGCGACAAGCCCTCACTCTTCTCATGATGGTCCTCTCCGAACCCGCTCTGATCCTTCTGGATGAGCACACTGCTGCCCTCGACCCAAAAAACGCGAGTATCGTGCTGCGTCTTACTCGTGAATATATTTCCGATTATAGGTTAACTACTATGATGGTCACCCACAATATGGCCCAGGCGATCGAATACGGGAACCGTATCATCATGATGGACAAGGGGGAAATCATATTAGACATCACCGGAGAAGAGAAGAAAAAACTGACCATAGAAAAGTTGGTCGAAAAATTCCACGAAATCCGCAAGGAAGAGTTGAAGAGTGATGAGGTGCTGCTTTCGTAGGACATGGACACGGGTGTGGGACATGCGACATGGGGACGGAGGAAGTAAATAAGAGGAAGTAAACAAATAAATCAAAAAAAAGTAGATTTCTAGAAGCAGTGGGCTCCAAGAAGGGGTCAGTTATCATGTCGTATCAAGGGCAAACAGAAAAGAACTAATCCTCAATTCACCTGAAATTAAAGAGATGTTACTTCAAGTCATACGGGAAGCTAAGATTAAATATTCCTTCCAAATAAAAAATTTCTGCATAATGGGCAATCATTTTCATTTAATTTGTAAACCCTTACGATACGGAGAATTATCGAGAATAATGCAATGGATATTAAGCGTCTTTGCCGGTAGATTCAATAAACATTTTCATTACCAAGGACATGTGTGGTACGATAGATTTAAAAGCAAAATAATAAAAAGCTATATACAATACGTAAAAACATTCATTTATATCGCGAATAACCCGGTGAGAGCAAAGATAGCAAAAGATGCCGTTAGTTTTGATTATAATGGAATCAGTTTTCTCTCCAAAGGTATTTTAGATATCTTAGAAAGACCGCCGAACAATTTCATAAAAATGGTGTGGAAGAAGATAATGACTGTTAATGAAATTGAGTATTCTTTTTTAAAGAACGCAAGCAATATATAGGACCGTACATACATACACAGGGACGGAGGCGCGAACGGAGACCGGAACACAAGGTAGCCGACAAGCTGTTATGGTTTTTCTTGCGTACTACTGTAGAAGGCCCCGCTGAAAAAACTAACGATCGATTGGGACTGCTCTTCGACCGCCTTATCGTAGTTGAGAAGTGTCCCTGCAAGTTTCATGCTTGTAGCCTTCGGTCGATTCTCCAGTAATTTGAGAAGGGTGTAGATGGCGGATACACCACAGACGTTTCGTTTATCTTGCTCCTCACGAATGAACCTCCAAAAAGATTCGGCGTCCCCGGCCATCACCGGTTCCAGCATCCGTCTGTCTTCCTGCTCTACCCATTCGGCGAATTGCGGAGATAGGGTAACATCCTGGCCGAATCGTCTTCCCACATGACTAAGATCGACTCCCGCAATAAGACAGACCTCATCGGAATACAGTTGAATCGTTCTTCCCAACGCCTCGATAAACTCGGCTGTCTCTCCGACATCGGTTGGAGAAATGTGCTCTTTTACAGTCATCAAATCGTGGAAACCGGAACAGAGAATGGGTACAATCGATATATCGTCCGCTGGAAGAAGCCCTCGCTTTTGAAGATACTGTAGAAAAACCACTTGAAATTCGATGGAATGTTCCTGTTTATGGACGAACTCATCCTCGAAGAAATCGGTAGATAGACTGGAGATAAGAGTATCCATAAAACGCTGGTTGACTGGAAGTGAACCAAGCGGAGTGGTGAAATTTTTCCGGGTGAGCGCGAAATGTTGTTTGGTCGGCATATGAGCGATGCCAAGGATAACAAATATTGAGGCTGCGTTATTTAAACATAGCTCTCTGTAGCTGTGTCCAAAACTTGGGCCGCCCCTTCGAATATCGATATGCGGAGCAATGATCGCTTCGAGCTTTTTTTGAGCATCGGAATGTTCCTCCGTCCCCGGAGCGCCTGTCCCCTTCTGTGCGATCGATCCATCGTCGTCACTCGTCGATTCGGCCTTACCGCTGCTATCTTTCACTAAAAAAGCGTCTAATTGGGAGAGCAGTGCCGATTCTTCTGATTCGTAAGCACCACCTGCATGTGAAGCAGGGCGATCGGCTGACGCCAAAAAGTTATCGACGATTTCTCTTTGCTTTGTTTCATATCGGTCGTTTTCAAGGAAATAGGCTTCATCCAGCTTTTGTATTATCTTTTCTAAATCGACCGACAAAGCGACATCTCCAAATGCTTGACCATATTCGTTTTGTATTTGTTCTATCGTATGGTGGCCGTCAAACATGGTGCAGAGGTAGAAAACAGCACGGGAGAGAACCAACATTTTATCTGAGAAGCCTTGGGGGTCTCGCAGACAAATAAGATCGTCTTTTAACGGAAACGCCTCAAGGGCGCGAATTTTGGGATAAAGATTACTCATCGTTGCACGCGATCTCCGCTTTTACAAGGGCCAATACATTCGCCATCCAACGGTCTAATGGAACAACCGCACCATCTCTTCTTTTTCAACCAATTCCCGCATCTCGGAAACAAGGGTTTGGGATTCGTAGGTTGCAGCGGCTTCCAGAAAGAGAGGAAGTACCTGGAGATCGCCGGTCGATATCAGGAAAATATACTCTTTTCCCATCGACCATTGGATCGCCTTTTTCACTGCTTCGGGATTATTGAGAGGTTCATACCAGGTGGTATGTGTCTTCTTCTTACCGTCCCAGTGGCGGCGGGCAGCCGATTTGATGGTCTGGAGGGCGATGTTGTTCTCTTTACAGTAGTTGAATAAGCGCTTGAACGATTTTGAATAGTCGGGATGCTGCATCAGCAGGTAGTTGTACGGCGCTAAGACGCTGTCGAAATCGTATTGCTTTAAGCTGTCCAAATGCATGTCAGGAGCCTGCAGGCCGTGTCCGGTTATGCCGATAAATCGGGTCAATCCCTTCTCCTTCGCCTCTTTGGCGGCTTCGATTGCGCCTCCTTCGTTAAAAACCGCTTCCCAAAAAACGGAATCCGTTAAGTTATGGAACTGGAGAAGATCGACATGGTCCGTCTGTAGCCGCTCTAATGAGCGTTCTATCTGTTCTTTTGCTTGTTCGTATCCCGCCTGATCGAGTTTTGTGGCAAGGAAAAAATCTTTCCTCTGTTTTTTCATCCAGGGTCCGATTCTCAGTTCGGCCTCACCATATCCCGGAGCGGTATCGATATGGTTGATTCCGTATTCCAAGAGGATGTCGAGCGCCTTGTCCGCCTCATCCTGGGTCGCGCTTCCCAATGCCGCCGATCCGAAAATAACACGGGTACTGTTATGTCCGGTTTTCCCGAAGGGCTGTGTCGGTATTTTTTTGTTGCTCATAGTTTCCTCCTATTCTCGTTCATTTAGTAGTTCATCGATGCGTGCGATATCTTCCGAGGACAATTCCCAGTCGTGTGCCTTGACCGTTTCCGTTATCTGACCTTTCCGTCGAGCGCCGGCGATTGCTCCGGTCAGCTCAGGTCGTCTTAATACCCAGGCTATCGCTAATTGTGCCATCGTCCTGCCGTGCTGTTCCGCGATTTTTGTAAGTTCTTTAATGACCCTTAGATTGGTATCGATTTGAGGAGACTGAAACATTGGGTCCCTGCTTCTGTGATCGTTGGCAGGTAAGTTTTCAGCCCGCTCTTTTGTAAACTTACCCGTTAAGAGTCCTTTCTGCATGGGGCTGTAAGCAATAACGCCGATATCGTTTTTTCCGCAGTAGGGCAATATCTCCTTTTCTACTTCCCGACGAAACATGCTGTAGGGAGGTTGAAGCGAAGCAATTCGATGGATGTCTTTTATCCGTTCCATCTGCTGCACATTAAAATTGGAAACGCCGATATAGCGGACTTTCCCTTCCTTTACAAAACCGGAAAGTGCGTCCCACGCTTCCTCGATGTATTCCTCAGGGTCGGGCCAATGGACCTGATAGAGATCGATCACATCGATACCTAAACGGGAGAGGCTTAAATCCACCTCCTTTCGCAATGATGCGGCCCGCAAGTCACCCGTGATATTGCCTTTGTCATCCTGGATCCGACCGCACTTTGTGGCGATGTAGGGTCGTTCGTTATTAGGAATATCCATGAGGGCCTTTCCTAAAACCTCTTCCGCGTGTCCTAACCCGTACACCGCGGCGGTATCGATCCAACTGATACCGGTCGAAATTGCTTCATGGATTGCGGCTATCGAGTCTTGATCGTCCTGATCGCCCCAGCCTGCTTTCCAGTTCCCTCCGCCTTGGGCCCATGTTCCCAAGCCGACAGTTGTAAAATCTAAATTGGTCCATCCAAGTTTTCTTTTTCTCATATCACTACTCCTTGTTTTAATGTACTGAAATTCCAAAGAAAATGAAAGAGAGTTGAGCATCTTTCAAAATGCGGGTATTGGATAATTGCAAAAATTTCAATTTTTTACTAAAGCAAACAATTATTTTTGTTTTGAACCCGGGTGATACTTTTAATATGGTGATTTTTGCAATTACCTTAGTTAAAATACTTTTCTATATATAAAAAAAATGATATACTTACGAAAGCATTGCAAAAATCTTGTAGAGAGGCGGGTTAAAGCATGAAAGAGTTTTCCGTTGAAGAGATTATTCATTATTCCCAGAAAGTGGAACAGGAGTCGTATTCCTTTTACAAGGATGCCGAGTCGCGCATCGAAGGGGATGTAGTCCCTCTGGTAAAAGAGTTACAGGACGCGGAGGTGCAACACCTGAATAAACTGCGGAATCTTCTCGAGGAGAAGAAACTATCGAAAGACGAGTTGGACACGAAACTCAACCTGGCGATTGATCCCGAACAGATGATCGTCTCTTTGGCACCGATGCCGGACAATGCTGCCGCGGAGTCGATACTTAAAACCGCCTTGAAGCGGGAGAGAAACACCGAAGCTCTCTACAGGCAGCTTCTCGCTTTCACCAATTTGTCGGAAGACATTACTTCCACTTTCGAATATTTGGTGGCCCAAGAGAAGGGACACGTTATTACCATTGAAAATAAACTAAAGCGTCTGTAAGAACTGTATACATACCGGAGTGGGCACTTCGGTGACTTCTCCTGTGGCGCGAAGCGCTCCCGTATTGTGGTCGATTGTAAAATGGACGATTGTGTCAGAATCCTGATTGGCCGCGTAGAGATAGTTGCCCGACGGCTCGATTGCGAAATTCCTGGGTGTCTTTCCGTCCGTTGATTCATGTCCGATAAACGTGAGCCTCCTTGTTTTCGATTCCACCCGATAGATGACTATGCTGTTATGGCCCCTGTTGGATCCGTAGAGGAAAGTACCGTCGGGAGTCAGATGGAGATCGGCACAGCTATTCTCCTCGGAAAAATCAACCGGTAGGGTGGTAACAATCTGGATTTCACGCAAAGCGCCTGTTGCCCCGTCTCTTTCATAGGCGGTGATTGTTGAATCCAGCTCATTGATAAGGTAGAGAAATTTTCCTGTCGGATGGAGGGCGAAGTGACGGGGTCCCGCCCCCGGTTTCGCCGGAAACCACGGTTGCGAAGCAGGGGTAAACTTACAGCGGACCGCGTCCCATATGTAGATCATGATTCGGTCCAAACCTAAATCGGCAACATAGGCGTACCTATTGTTTTCATCAAGAAGGGCCGAATGAGCGTGAGGTCCCCTCTGTCTCGTCTGATTAATGCTGGAACCTTGGTGTTGAATGGAGGCAGCAGCATCCGCGAGAGATCCGTCCGGCAGGATCGGATAGGCGGAGAAACTGCCGCTTGCAAAGTTGGTAACGATGACATTTTTTCCCGAACCGTCTACTATTACATGGCAGGGATCGGTGCCGTAGCTGGGCTGTTTGTTGAGGAGCATCAATTTTCCCGTGCTCCGGTCCAAGGCAAAGCTGCTGACCGAACCGCTCTCCAACCCTTCATACTCTTTCATCTCGTTAACAGCGTAGAGAGATGTTCCGCCCGGATGGATGGCCAGATAAGAAGGATTGATGACCCCTTCGGTACATCCAAGAGATTTCAATCCGCCGGTGGAAGGGTCAACTCGAAAAGCGTAGATTCCTTTCCCTTTCCCTTCGAAAAGGTCTCCGGTACCGAATTTAATCGATTCGGTATAGGTACCCACATACATCAACAGATCGTTTCCCATAAAAGTGTCTCCTTATAACAGATACACAATAGCGCATCTTTATTGTGGCACGTCACATCATTGGTGTCGAGAGGTTGAAGCGGAGTGAAGTTATTCGGTTCCTGACAGGAACGCTTCGATTCCCTGTGCCGCCCTATGGCCGTCGGCGATACCGTTGATGGCATCCGGACCTCGAACGATGTCCCCGCCCGCAAACAACCAGGGGACGGAGGTCTGACCGGACTCATTTATTTCGATCTTTCGCCTTGGGGTCATCTTCAAAGAGTCCTTATACTCCTCGGTGATGAATGAGAGGTCGGCGGCCTGACCGATCGATTCGACTACCATGTCCCCTTCTATGTGGACCCGTTCGTTTTCATCGAACTGTGGTGCGAAGCGCCCTTCTTCATCGAAGACTGAAAGACATCTGACGAAATCGGCACCGGTCACCGTATCACCTTCGTGGGTAATCTCTTTCGGGCCGTAGGAAGGTGATATTCTTATTCCCTCTTCAAGCGATTCTTCGAACTCCTCCCTGTCGCAGGGCAGCTCTTCTTCACTCTCTAAGGCAAGGACATGAACGTCCACTGATCCGTATTTCTGTTTTTGTAGCCGGGCCAAGGTACGGGCGATGTCCATGGCCACGTTACCTCCCCCGATAACGACCGCCTTGAGGGGGACGGAGGTTTCACGACCTAATGCAATTTCACGCAGCATAGTTATCGACTGACGGACACCGGGAAATTTCTCCGCGTCAAAGCCTAGACCCCTCCCCACATGGAGGCCGGTTGAGACATAGACCGCATCATAGGTTTTATGGAGTTCATCCAATGTAACATCGCGGCCGACTGTGGTGTTGGTACGGATCTCCACACCCAAAGAGGCAATGTGTTCGATGTCTCGGTCGATCGCTTCGTGCGGGAGACGATATTTCGGTACTCCTACCCGCATCATTCCTCCTGCCTGGGGCTGAGACTCAAAGACGGTAACATCATATCCTGAAACAGCAAGATAATAAGCGGCTGAAAGCCCTGAAGGACCGGAACCGACGATTGCGACCTTTTTCCCTTTCTTTTGTACTTCCCTCCGCAAGACCTCCCGATACTCATTTTCCGAGAGCATATCCACAGCGTATCGTTTCAACCACCGTATTGCTACAGGCTCGCCTCTATGGGAAATGGAGCAGACTGTTTCGCATTTGTGAGTACAGATACGGCCGCATATCCCGGGAAGGGGATTGGTGTTGTACATGAGGTTCACTGCTTTTTTTAAATCATTCTCCCAAATCGCTCGGATGTACTGCGGTATCTCCATGTGGGCAGGACAGGTGTCCACACAAATTTCACATTCTACACAGCGGGACGCTTCTTTTTTCGCCTGCGCTTTCGAAAAACCTTTTACCTGTTCAATAAACGAGGCAATCCGCTCCTCCGCTCTCAGTTGCGCCATCTCTTCTCTGGTCAGATCGAGCCAGGAATCTTCATCCGAGGTAAGGTGACCAATATTGTCCGCGTGGTTTTTATCCGGTTTGATGATAAAGGCTTCCCGCACTTCATCCACTTCTTCAATGCCCAGCTTATCCGGCGGTGCTTCCTTGGTGTAGATGTAGTTCCGGGACATCGAAAGGCTTGAAGAGGTACAGACGTCGACACAAAAACCGCAGTAGCAGCAGCGGCCGTAATCGATCAGTGGTACGACACCCTTTTTCCCTTCGCCGATATTATCACCGGGTATCATGGTGATTGCGGATGTGGGACAAATCTCTTCGCAGGTACCGCATCCGATACAGGTTTCCAAGTCGTTGGTGTGCATGCCGCGGTAGCGCGGGGACGGACCTTCTTTTTCAAAGATATCCAGGTCTTCCTTTGGGTACTGAATGGTTGTCGGTTTCTTAAAGAAGTTTTTCCAGGTTGCATATGGTGAAAAGATGTTTTTTTTCATCGTGATGTTCTCCTTGTTCATTTTCCTATCGATCGAAATCGGGCGGACAAATGCTTAAACCGGCCATCCAAAGGGCGACATCGTCGATCAGCATTCCGGGAAGGTGTTTGTGACAGAGTGAAAGCCCCGCGGGGAGGGACGGACCTCGCACGGAGACACGGTACGGTTTTACTCCGCCGTCGGAGACAACATGGTAGCCGTATTCACCCTTTGACGATTCAACCCGAGCGTAGGCGTCACCCTCCGGTACGGCGAACTTGAGAGGGTTTCCCAAGTGCAGCTTATGGGGACCGGCCGGAAGCTGTTTGATCGCTTGCCGCACTAGATTGAGGGACGCTTCGTACTCCTTTCGGACCTGGACCGCCCGTGCAAGCGCGTCACCGCCCTCGGTTACCGGTACCTCGACCTCAAGTTCGGGGTATGCAGCGTAGGGGTCGTCGATTCGGACATCCGCTTTAAAGCCTGTAGCACGGAGCGCCGGGCCGGTGAGGCCCCTTTCGATCGCCTCATCAGTGGTAAGGGGACCGATGCCGGTGAGTCGGGTATGGACCACGTGGTTTTCGTACAGCAGCTTGTCCCATTCCGGAAGGTGCGATTCGAGCGTATCGAGGGTTTCTAATAGACGATCGGTCCAGCCTTCCGGTAAGTCGCGTCTGACGCCTCCGGGTACGTTGTAAATGTGGTAAATTCGTGCTCCGGTAAGCCACTCGAACAGATCGAGGATGAAATCACGGTCGTTGATCATTCGGTACATGACGGTGTAGAGGCCGATCATACCGCCCACCGTACCCATCCCCATCAAGAGGGAGCCCAATCGGGACATTTCAAGAGTGATAGTACGAATATACTTGGCCCGCGCCGGTATTTCCAATCCCATGATTCTTTCGATGGCCGTGCAGTAGGCTACTTCATTAGGATCGGGATCGGGTACACAGATACGAGGAATAAGGCTTAGGTTTTGGAACCAGAGTTTCCGCTCCATCAATTTTTCGAAGCCGCGGTGAAGAAGGCCTGGATTGGGCCGGACCCGTAAAATGGTGCTGCCCGCGACATCGAGAACGTAGCCGAAGTTTCCGTGCATGCCCGGAAAGTTTGGTCCGAAAAAAAGCTCGTACTGGATGTATTCGTCGGTCCGTGAAAGTTCTTCCAGTTCAACGTAATCGTAGTTCATTTTTTGCCCCCGCTTGTTTGGTCATTACCTGCTCCGTCCCTACTGTTGCCGAACGGTCTACTGTTGCCGGCTTCGCTTCCTCCGTCCCCGGTCAAACCCCCACTATAGCCGGTGCCGGGTAGTTCATGTCCGACTGAATCTTCCGGCTCTCCCGGTTGCTCGCCAAGAAAACCATACGCCTGTCGTGCGTACTCTTCCGAATCGAAGTCTTTTCTCATGGGAGGCATATCGAGCCAGTTGTGAAGAAAGAGAGGGCTTAAATCCGGATTGCCCTCAAAAACAACCCCGAAGAACTCGTGAATTTCCTGTTCATATACCTGGGCATGGGGCCAGAGGGAGTGGACCGAAACCAGCACCGGCTCGGATCTGGAAATACGCGTTTTCAGAGTGCAGTGCACTTTATGCTCGTAGGACCAGAGGTTATACATCACTTCGAAACAGTCATCATTGATCCTATCGATGCAGGCGATGTTGGAAAGATGCCTGAAACCGTAGTTTTTGCAGTATGAGAGGAACGAGACGTTTTCAGCGGCCGGTATCTTCATTTCGATCTGGTTGGAGTAGCGGGCGTCAACACCATACTTCGAGGAGAGCCGGGAGAAGTCGTCGACGATCTTGTCTCTGTCTGCTGCTGGTTGCCGCATCATTGTCTGCCTCCCACTACCGCCTGTTTCTTTTCGGTATCACCTTGTTGTGCTCTCTGTTCCTCCGTCCCCAGAGTATCCGGAGCATCAGTCCCGGAGGGAACACTATCCTCCGTCCCCTGGGTGGAGGTGGTGCCTTGGGTAATGTGAGCGATGTTCGCTGAAACCGGGAAGACCGGTTTTTTGCGGTTGAGTATTTCGTCCTGGTTCTTCTTGTACCAATCGTAATTGAGCTTGTATTTCTTGTATCCGACTGCTTCTCCCCGGTCGATCATGTCCATGAGCGTGAGAAAGGAGTCAAGGACCGCCTGGGGTCTGGGCATGCATCCCGCGATGTTGAGGTCGACGGGAATGTATTTTTCAAGATGATTAATGGTGGCGTAGGAGTCCCAATAAATTCCTCCGTTGACCGGACAGGAACCGAATCCTACTACCCATTTCGGCTCCGGCATCTGCTCGTAACTGCGCACCACTCGCTTCAATGTCTTTAGCGAGATATACCCTGTTATCAGGAGGATATCGGCCTGTCTCGGAGTTGCCATCGGTCCCATGCCGAACCGTTCCATGTCGAATCGGCTGGTCATGGACGGTGGCAGCTCGATCGCGCCGCATCCCGTGCAGTAGTAGAGCATCCAGAGACTCCGCCTGCGGAAGAAGTTAAGGATCCGTTCCCATTTGTTATCGATAATTTCTTCTCTGCTTATCTTTAAAATATCAGACATAGTTTTATCCTTCTTTCGTACTATCGTACCATATTGATGATCAGCTGGATGAATGCCAGCGATCCCGCCGATAACCAGAGGAATCTGGTTGCCTGTTCTATCCTGAATCTGCCGTAGATCCCGTTCACGGCGATTGCCAAGAGGTAGAGCAGGAGCTGTTTCAGAAAAAAGTCCCATATCGTTGCGCCGCCCCCTAAAAAGAGGTTGACCACCAGACCGGTTTCGATGAAGATGGCCACCGCGTGCTGCAAAAACGCCAATCCCAGAAACTTCCCGCCCAGCTCCACCATGGGGCCGGAGGCGATCTCCGCGGGGGCGATCATTGCATCGAACGGTTTTTCGGCCAGCATTGCCTGCAGGGTCAAGAGTGACGCGATAAAACCGAACGGCATCGAGACAATGTTCCACGAGGCAAGCCCCCCCTGCTGTATGTTGTGTAGAGAGGAGAGGGAAGTGGTGTTGAACGTCGCAATCATACCCAGCATGATGATCGCGAACGGCACTTCATACCCAACCATCAAGGTAAGGGCCCTTCCGATTCCGATAGATGCCAGCGGGTTTCCCGATGCCGAAACCCCCATCGCCATGCCTAAGTAACCGATCGGCATAAGATAGAGGATAACGATGAGCGGTCCGCCGGAAGGAAAGGGAAGAAGGCCTGCAATCGGTACGAACATCGCTGCCGCAACCAACCCCGCGAGACCCATCATGGAGCCCAAATCCATGATAAAATGGTGAGAAATGGACTCCCTGGCAAAACATTTTATCACATCGATGTAGCTCTGCCAAAAAGGAGGTCCGTATCGTCGCTGCAGGCGCGCGGTCACTTTTCTTCCGATTCCCATAAACAAGAGGCCCATGGCCATGGCGACAAACGCGATCAGAATGCTTTTTAGTACTACCATAATACTATCCCTACAAGGAGGATGATGACGAACCCGACGGTGATAAGCATCGTCCCCGGTTTTGAAGCGGACAGGCCCCTTCCTATATTTTCCCCAAGCCGAGAGATATTGTCCCGGACGGTATCGAACCAGCGTTCGAATGATATCCGGTTGAGGAGAGGAGCGGTCATCTTCTCGAACGGTTCATAGAAGTTGTACGCGTAGTGGTACTGTTCCGGAGTCATGTTCCAGTCTTCCGGGGTCTCTCCGGCGGTATAGGTATCGAGCGGTCCCACCAGGTGCCGTCGTTTGCCGATGATATAGAGTATCATGACGATGATAAACGCCCCTATGAATGCGGCCGCCACAACGGTCAGGTTGACGCTGGAGGTAACCCCGATGATCGAAGAGAGGGAAACTTCGACCGCGCCGCCGCCGGAAGTAACGATCGCCTGGTTAATCGGCAGCAGAAATATCCCGGGAAAAACGCCTATCGCGAAAACCGAGATCATCATCAGTCCCATGACAATCATCTGAAGGGGAGGCGCCGCCTTGATACGGGCAAATCGCGGAGAGAGCTGACCTAAGTAGATCGAATGAAGTCCCCGGTAGAGATAGAGGAATGCCGCCGTGGAGGCGAAGAAGGCCGGAATGCTTAAGATAAGCAGGTTGTTGTCGAAGAGGGACTGAAAAACCATCCACTTGGAGGCAAATCCGTTCATGGGGGGTATTCCGGCGGCGGCGATGATGCCTACGAGGAATGCGATAAAGGCGACCGGCATTCGGTACCCGATGCCGCCGAGACGGTGCATCTCCCGTTCACCGGTACGGAACTTCACTGATGCCATCGAGAGGAAAATCGTCGATTTGAACACCATGTGGTTCAACGTATGGAAGATAGCAGCTGCCACGCCGAAGAAGGTGTTCACGCTCAATGCGAAAACGATGAAACCGAGATTACTCACCGTGGAAAATGCCATAAGTCGTTTCATATCGTTTTCGCGGATTGCAAGCAGGGTCCCCCACACCGCGGTCAGGGCGCCGATCCAGGCTGTGATGTAGAGGAAGAACGGTGTATTATTGATTGCAGGACCCGAGTACCCGGATATATAGAGGGGAACAATGGTTATCAGCAGGCCGTACACTCCGTACTTGATCATGATGCCGGAGAGAAATGATGAGAAGTCATCCGGGGCTTCCGCGTGGGCCTTTGCCGGCCACATATAAAACGGTCCCACTGCCGATTTGGAAAAAAAAGTGATCACCAGAAGGATGCTCACCGTATAGATGATTCCAGGTTGGACTGTCCATAACCGGCGAAGTCCTAGAATCGATTCGCGAATTTCAAAAGTCCCTGTCGATATCGAAAGAATAAAAACCGCGGCAAAGAGGGCCGCCGCACCAATTAGACTCAACGTAAAATAGTAGATACCCGCTTTAAACGATTTTTCTCTCCCGTGAGAGATGATGAAAAAGGAGGTCCATCCCATAATCTCCCAAGCCGCAAGAAAGGTTATCCAGTCCGCAGCGTAGAAAATACCGGCATTCGCGCCTAACAGTATTGTCCAAAGCGGGGCGATTCCGGTGGCGTGTTTTGTGTCGTTGTAGGAGAGTGAGAAGAGAGAGATGAGAAGCATGACGCCGCTCGAGACAGCGAAGAAAATCCAGCCGAAAGGAGTGTTTTGCAGGGTAAGAAGCTGCAGCCCGTTTGAAAATGCCTGGGTTTCACCCCACCTGCCGTAATAACCGATTGCGGTATACAGCGAATATGCTGAAGCAAGAAAGAGAACGATCCACTGCAGTTTGTTTACCTTCCGTAAGAAAAAGAGAGAAAGGATGCCTGCAGCGAAAACGACCGGTATAAAAAGTAGTATGGGAGTCACATTCCGCCTCCTTGTGGCAGTATTGTTTCAATGTAGTGAGCGGGATCGGAGAGCTCTTCGGACGCCGATTCAAGCCAGGTGGATATCGGTTTAGGATAGACGCCGATGAAGAGTAGTGCCGCTGCCAAGATGAGGGCCGGAATGAGAAACGCCGCCGAATAGCGCGGCCTTTCCTCCGTCCCTTCCACCGCCGTGTCGCGGGTTGCCACCTCTCCGGTCACCTCCGTCCCCCCACTTGCCGTAAAAAATCCGTGTCCGATGCGCATGAAGTAGATCCCTTCTATTACCGTACCGATGAGAACAGCGATAAACCCGACGATCGCGATTCCTCCCCCCTGCAGGACCCCCTTCAGAAGTGCGAGCTTGCCCCAGAAGCCTGCGAAGAGGGGAAGCCCCATCAAAGTCATCGCTCCCACCGCAAACAATCCGCCGGCGAGCGGCAGACGTCTTCCGATACCCCGCATTTCGTTCCAGGCGGACCGGCGAGTAGTTCGAATAAAGAACCCTGTGACCAAGAATAGCAGTAGTTTTGCCGCTGTATGACTGGCGATAAGAAACACCGCCCCCTGGATTGAGAGCAGCTGGGCGGCACCGATGCCGACCGTTATCATTCCCATCTGTCCTACCGATGAGTAGCCGAGTACTTTTTTAAGCTCTTTCTCATGAAGAGCGGCGAGTTCACCTACCACGACTGTAACCGAGCCGATAAGAATGATCAGCCTGGAGAGTTTCTCGGCGGACAGGGCAAATGCCCCGGAAGGATTCATCATGGTGAGAAAGAGCCTCATCAGTGCGACCCCTCCCGCCAACGCCACAATCGCACTGAGCGAGCCGGCGAATGAAGACGGTGCACCTCTGTAGACGTCCGGCACCCAGGTGTTGAACGGGAATTGTTTCGTCTCTAAAAAGATCGGCAGAAGGACCAAGACTCCCGCTAAAAAACCCAGGCCCGGATTGAGCCGCTCTCCTCCGGCTAAAACGGCGATATTGAGGACCCCCGAGGCACTGTAGACAAAGATAATGCCCGCGAGCATGAGAAGTGAAAGAAGCTGTCCCTGGATGAGATGTTTTACTCCGCCTTTCACTCCTTCATATCGGTTGCCCGCTCCCGTGCAGGCGAATGCCGCGATTCCGCCGATTTCCAAGAAGACAAAAAGATTGAACAAATCGCCGGTCAAGACCATACCGATACTGCTGAAAACCATCAGCGCGTACAGCAGGTAGTAGTTCGCTTTTTTCCGTTCTGTATAGCGTCCGTCGAAGAGGGTGACGAAGAAAGCGGCGATGTAGATAAGAAGGGCCGCACCCACCGTCAGAGGACTAAAAAAAAGATTGATGCCGAAGGGCGGAAGCCAATTACCGATAATCACAGACTGCGATTTTTCAAAAACCACAGGAAGCAGAACCGCGCTGTAGGCTGCTCCCGCCGCGAAGGCTGTCAGTGTTATTAGCAGGGGAAGGGTGAAAGCCGGTGCTGGGCCGGCGCCCAACCCGGTGTCGGTCTCGCCCGCGGATGTGAACGATGATGCAGCCCCTGTCTCGTCCGCGGATGGACGCCCGCCGGACGATGGCGCGGCCCCTGTCGCACGATGTCTGAGGTGGGTAAGAGGAATTAAAAATCCGGCGGCAACAGGTATTATGAGGAGGATTATGATATGGTTCATTCTACAATCTCCCCACCCGATTCTGTTAGTGAATCGGGATGCAATTCCAATGTTTTGTGTTTTTGAAAGTAGCGGATGGTCAGAGTCAAGGCCAATGCCGTTTTCCCGAGTCCTATAACAATCGAGGTAAGCACTAAGGCATGGGGCAGGGGATCGACAAAACCGAGAAAACCGCGGGCGGCTTCACTCACGACGGGGCCTCCCGATTCAGTACCCGATGATGCCTCCAAGGCGGCGCCGGTCACCGTCTCTCGGATGATCGGTGTTTTCCCGCCTTCGAAATAACCTAACGCGACGATGAGAAGATTGATTCCGGTCTCCAGAATATTCAAGGCAAGCAGGATGCGGACCAGATTCGTTTTGGTCAAAACACCGTATATTCCAACCAGAATAAGAGAGCCGGCACTGATTCCAAACAAAAGCGTTATCATTCTATTCTCCTATAAACTCGGTAGAGATCGCGCTCAATTCGGATGCCACCTTCATTCCGATAATCGCGTAGATAATCATGATAAGGGGCGCACTGAACACCTCTCCCACGACACCGGTCGGAAGAACGTTTGCAAAAAATGAACCTCCCGCGTACAATCCGATGAATCCGATAGCTAAGAGTCCCAATCCGGCCGCCGATTCCAATACCTTAAACAGCGGTTTGGGAGTCTGCTTGTGAAAGGCAAAGGTGCCGATGATGAACGCCGAGGCGACAACCGCCCCCCCTGGGAACCCGCCTCCGGGTGTTAAGTGGCCGTGCAGAATAATATACAACCCCACCACTACGGCGAAAACCATGATGATAGGAACAGCCGTTTTAACGATCGAACTCGCCTCGGTATACTCTTTCCTGCGCCGTTCGCCCATAAGAAGGGCCACCCCGGCAGCCGAAGCGAACAGGACGATCACTTCTCCTAAGGTATCGAGAATTCTGTAATCGGTTACCACGGCGGTCACAATGTTCGCGGCACCGTTTTCGTAGCCGGCGGTACCCGGGACCACCTCTGCCGTTTCCATACCTTCCGGGTCCGAAGCTTTTTTCAGGATGTATGCCCGTGAGACTCTTTTTCCCATGGAGGCGTCCATGATTGTAAGACCTTCCCGTTTGTCGGTCAGGGCCACCGCGACGAGTACCGCAAGGATCGCGATAATAAAAAGTGCCGCTATATGGACGACTGCCTCGTTTCGGTTATTCTTCATACCCGTCCTCCTCTATCCTTCTGATCGCCCAGAAAAAGAGAGCGATGGTAAGAACCGAACCGATGGAAGCTTCCGTCACCGCCACATCGTAGGCACGCATTAGAGCGAACATGATAGACGCGGTAAGACTGACTACTCCGAATGTAATGACCGCCTTCTTTAATGATTTTTGAAAAAGGACCGCGATGGACCCTGCGAACATGATCACCCCTCCAACGATAACAAGAATCATCATTCCTCCACCTCCTTTTCGGACAATCGGTCCACACCGTCAATGACCAAGTGTTCGTTGTTTTTCCGTGCGGCACGCGCCAGATTGTGGCTCCCGATGGGGTTTGTCGCCAAAACGAAAAACGCGATAATAAGCAGCTTTCCCCACATCTCCGGGCGGATAAAGAGCATCCCTAAAACGATCGAAAGGAAGCCGAGGGTCGTGGCCTTTGTACCGGCCTGTAACTTATTCATAACATCCGGCATGCGGACGACCCCGAGCACTCCGAGGAAAATAAAAACAGCTCCGATGAGAAGAAAAAAAGAACCGGCAATAAACATCTAAAGCCCCCTTTCCATATATCGAGCTACGACAAGGACCGCGGCAAACGCGAGGATCGCGTAGATAAGTGCAATGTCCGTCAGGAAAGGAGAATCCAACACGACTGCAAGCAGAAGCAGCACCGCCGTGCTCAAGGTTGTCAGAATATCGAGGACAACCGCCTTCCACGACGCCTCTTTCGCGGTAATCAATTTCACGAGAGCGAGTACGGCCGAGACTCCCAGCAGGCCGAAAACAACGATCAGTACACTATTCATTCTGATATCCCCTTTATATGAGGTTCAAACGGCTTGATAATATTT
>CAZJBZ010000001.1:0-4365 GCA_964543975.1 uncultured Spirochaetales bacterium | reverse complement strand
ACAACATGGATATAGATTGTATCATCATCCGCGTCGACACTTAACGTGCCCGGCGTGAGGGTTATGGAACTGGTGAGAAGCAGTTTCCCTACAGGAGTGGTGCACTCGGTCTTCGCTCGGACTATGGAAGGGCGGATCGGTAGGCGCGGACGTATAACGATCCCCGCGATATGGATGTTTGCCGCAACCATTTTATAGATGAAGATTGGTGTGTAGAGAAGGGCATGGAAAATACGCCTGGGATGAAACAGAGCGAAGGAGAAAGGAAGGTATCTCACAACAATAAGCGATGTGATGAGGGCGGTCCCGACACCAAGAAGGACTTCCGGCAGTGAAAACGACATCGTCAAGAGCATATATAATAGAAAAGAGACGATCGCCGTTGCCGAGAAACGGTACAGCTTTTTCATAAAACGCTCCTAATCAAATGTGAAGGAAGAAACGTAATTATTGTAATTCGTATATATTTTAGAATTATAATATAAAAAAAACTGAATTGTCAAGGGAGGCAATTGCAAAAATCACTATTATAATCGTGTTGAAAAAGTTAAATGCTTATAATATAAGTAATTGAATTTTTGCAATTGCCACATAGCCCTATTTTGTAAGAGGCTCAAGGGAAATCATTTGTGCTTTCTCCCGTTTTGTACTAAAGTATATATAGTGTATTATGTCTGACAAAAAAAGTATAGAAAATAGCAGAAAAGATTTTTTCGCCGACACTCCGTTCACTCTAGCACTTCTCGACGCACTGGAAGGCTCTGTCGCGCTCTTTGACGGTACGGGCGCCGTTGTGGGAGTGAACTCTGCGTGGCGTGAGCTTCAGGATATTCACAGCGATGGTGCTCATCATCTCGGCCCGATCCAAGATACCGTCCATGCAATTATTATCGGAGAGCAGGATTTTCATCGGTTTGAATACCGCTGCCCGATATCAAAACTGGAGCAATGGTATTCCGTTGCAGCGGCTGTCGTCCCGTTTGACGGAGAGAGGTTTGTTCTCGTAACCCGTAAGGATATAACCGGCGAGAAAAAAAACCGTAAAGAGCTCGATACCATACGGGAGCACTATGAACTGCTCGATAATCCGAATGGAACGGTGCAAAAGATAATCGCCGTAATCCGGGACATTTCGGAACGGAAAAAAACGGAGCAGGAACTCCACAAACATAAAGAATACCTTGAGCAGATGATTGATCGGCGGACCGGAGAACTGCGGATAGAGATTAAAGAACGAATCGGAATTGAGAAGGCGCTGCGCGAGAGTAAAGAAACGTTGAACGCTTTCCTCGCGAATATTCCTTTAGCCGCGTACATCAAAGATACCGACGGCAAATATTTAGTGGTGAACCATCAATTCGCGCAGATTTCAGGTTATGAATTCGATTCGATTATAGGCAAGACGGACTTTGACCTGTTTCCGAACGTGATCGCGAAAGAGTTTACAAAAAACGACGGAGAGGTGATAACGCGTCGGGAACCGGTACAACGTGAAGAGAAGTTTATTTTCAATGGGGCAGAACAGGTCAATTTATCGGTCAAATTCCCTCTGCAGCGGGACGACGGTCGAGTATACGCGGTGGCCGGTATTTCTATGGATGTAACCGATAGAAAGTTACTGATAACCCGTCTCAGTCAGGCGAAAGAGGAGGCGGAAGCTGCAAATCGAACAAAAAGTGAATTCCTCTCAAATGTTACTCACGAATTGAGGACTCCGCTTAATCCGATCATCAATTTAACCGACATTCTTCTGGATACCGACCTCGATAGTGAGCAGCGAGAGTTTATAACCGATATTAAGAACGCCGCGGAGAAACTGTTCGGTATGGTTACCGACCTGATTGAGATAAGCAGAATGGAAGCGGGAGACCTAACGATCTCTGCCGGTCCTTTCAATCTACAGGAACTGATTGCTTCGATTCGCGATCGATTGGTAAAGAAGATCGGGGAAAAATCGATTAAGACGAAGGCCCGGGTTGAACCGGATGTTCCCGATGTTGTTGTAGGAGATGTAGCAATTCTGCAGGAGATTTTGATCAAACTTGCCGAAAACGCTGTTAAGTTTACTGAAAAAGGCGAGATAGGAATAATCGTGGCTGTAGGGAAACAGGAGGCGGAAAAAGTGTGGCTGCAGTTTTCGTTCTATGATACCGGTATCGGCATACCGGAAGATCAATTGGGCTCCCTTTTTAACGATTTCACGCAGGCCGACGGTTCGAGTAAACGGAGGTTCGAAGGAATTGGACTGGGACTAACGAAAGTTAGAAGATTGATATCCGCTCTCGACGGGACCCTCCGGCCCGAGAGTATACAAGGACAGGGAACCACCTTTTCTTTTACAATTCCCTTTGAATTATACAAATAAAATGGTAGGCTTCATCAGGAATGCTTTACGAAATTAAACACGTTAAACAGGACCAAGATAATCTGCGGAAAAGATGGTTTACCGATTCTTATTTTGATCTTTTTGTGTGGTATAAAAAAGATACTAACCGTATCGAAGCGTTTCAGCTTTCCTATGATAAATCGTACAACGAAAGGGCCTTAACATGGAAACGGAAGGGCGGGTTTATGCATACCAGGGTCGACGACGGAGAGACTAATCCGGTCTCGCAAATGTCGCCTATCCTTGTATCGGACGGCATATTCGATAATCAAGTAATTGCCGAGCAATTCAGAAAGGCCGCGGTTAACATCGATTCTTCGGCGGCCGATTTTGTCTATAAAAAGATCGAGGAGTTTCCCCCGGACCGCTTCTGACCTATACTATTGTCTCGACCCTCCACACCCGCAAGCGCGGATACCTTACCGGCGCCTGGATCATTTCCGGCCACGCGATTCTGGAATCCGGTATTATTCTCGCGGTATGCGGCGTTACTCTTATCTTTTTCGGATTCTACCTCGGCGTCTCTCTCTTTTTCAAATAACCAACTCTGCTGCTGAGGCGGGAGCCGGCTATAACCGGGGAACTAATTATTCGCAGTTTCTTCTATCATATCGCTATAACGTTGTGTGAATGAGGCGGGAAGCACGATATCTTCCTTTGTGCCGACATGGTTATTGACCCAATCTTTCACCTCACCTGTCCTCTTCGAATGAGTGGAGCAGCCGTATCTCTTCCGCCCACAGCTCTTTATCGGGGGTTTCAAGGACAAGAGGAATATCGTCAAACCGATCGTCATTTATTAAAAATTGAAACGGCGCGCTGCCCAAAAAACCTTTCCCGATGCATTCATGCCGGTCTACTCTGGTGGCAAAATCTTTTTTACTGTCGTTCAGATGGACGCCGCGCAGGAAAGAGAAGCCGATTATCTCCTCGAACTTCTGCATCGTCGATTCGTACGTCTCTCGTGTTCGAATGTCATAACCGGCGGTAAAGATATGACAGGTATCGATGCAGACGCCGACCCGCGATTGATCAGATACCATTGCGATAATTTCCGCGATCTGTTCAAAAGTGTAGCCGACGGTAGAACCCTGGCCCGCCGTTGTTTCTATTACGAGGATCGCATGCTCGGTCTCTGATAGGGTGGTGTTCATCCCCCGCGCGATCAATTTAAGACACTCTGTCTCTTCAATCTGTTTCAGATGCGCACCGGGGTGAAAATTGAGATACCGCAGTCCCAGTGCTTCCACCCGTCGGGTTTCGTCGATAAAGGCGTTCAAGGACTGTTCCCTTTTTCCGGGATCCGCCGTCCCGAAGTTGATAAGATACGAGTCATGCGGAAGCACATGTTCAGGGCTTATACCGCTTTCTGTGAGTGCCTTCTCGAAGGCAGTGATCGAATCAACGGTCAAGGGCGGCGACTTCCATTGACGCTGGTTTTTAGTGAATAGGGCGAACGCGCCTGCCTCGATCGCGGTGGCGTTCACCGGAGCGTTCTCCACCCCTCCGCTAATGCTGACGTGGGCGCCGACAAATTTTTTTCCGCCTTTTTTCATAGAATATCAGAATTGATGGTTTCTCCATTTTTGTCAAGATAGATGAGGCACTTGCAAAAATCACCATTATATCAGAACTGAAATAGATAAATACTTACAATATAAGGTATTGATATTTTTGCACGTGCCATATATACCTATTTTTAAAGAGACTTTGATTATATTGACAAACCGGAGGTACGCTTTGTATATTGTAGTCCCGATATGGTATAATGGAGAGGTGTCCGAGTGGTTGAAGGAGGCGGTCTTGAAAACCGTTGAACCGAGAGGTTCCGTGGGTTCGAATCCCACCTTCTCCGGAGATATTTCCGCAATTACAGTAAAGGTCGGTCTGAAGATTAGGCTAATGAAGGTGAATACCTGATCCGGGCCGATACACATAATGAGCAACCGGTATGGAGAGGTGCGAGAGCGGTTGAATCG